>JAVEDG010000236.1 GCA_030841245.1 Actinomycetota bacterium | reverse complement strand
CGAGGCGCGCCTGCAGCGCCTCGACCGCCGTGGCCCCGCTGTCCGCGGCGGAGCGCGCCAGGCCGCCGGTGTCGCGCTCTCCCTGCGGGCTGCTCGGCTCAGTCATCCGGGCCAGTCTGGCAGCCGGTACGGCACGGGAACGCGGGACAGGGTGGCCGTTGTTGACAAGGAAAGGAACGGGGAAGAATGCCCTGGAACGTTCCGGACGAAGGAGATCTGCTCGTGACCGCGCCCGTGACCATCTACAGCACCGTGTGGTGCGGCTGGTGCCGCCGGCTCAAGGCGCAGATGGAGCGCGCGGGCATCGACTTCCGCGAGGTGGACATCGAGGAGGACCCCGCGGCCGCGGAGCTGGTGATGTCGGTCAACGGTGGCATGCAGACCGTTCCGACCCTCGTGTTCCCTGACGGGTCCGCGCTGGCCAACCCCACGCTCGCCCAGGTCAAGGCGCAGCTGGCCGCCTGAGACCCGGCGCCGGGAGGTGTTGCCCGGCACCAAGCCCTGGCTCAGCTCAGCGCCAGGCCTCGCCCGAGTCGGTGATCGGCTCGCCGTACCAGTGCTCGATCAGCCGTCGCGCGATGGACAGCGGCGGTGAGAGCAGCATCTCGCCGGACCCTACGGCGTCGCGCAGACCGGCCCGGGTGAACCACCTCGCCTCGGCGATCTCCCCGTCGAACCGGTCGACCTCGACGGTCTCGGCGTGCGCGCTGAAGCCGAGCATGAGACTGGACGGGAACGGCCAGGGCTGGCTGCCGAGGTAGCGCACGGCGCCGACGACGAGGCCGACCTCCTCGCCCACCTCGCGGCGTACGGCGTGCTCCAGCGACTCACCGGGCTCGACAAAGCCGGCCAGCGTCGAGAAGCGACCCGCCGGCCAGGTCGCCTGCCGCCCCAGCAGCAGCCGGTCCTGGGAGTCGACCACGGTCATGATGACGGCCGGGTCGGTGCGCGGGTAGTGCTCGGTGCCGTCCACCGTGCACACCCGCAGGTGCCCGGCATGCGCGATCTCCGTCGTTGCCCCGCACCGCGGGCAGTGCTGGTGGGTGGCGTGCCAGTTGAGCAGGGCCACGGCGTTGACCAGCAGCCCGGCATCGCGGTCGCCCAGTGACCAGCCGATCTCTCGCAGGCCGCGGAAGGACTCGTCATCGTCGGCCACCTCGGCCGCGAAGTAGGCGACGTCGTCCTCGTCGACACCCAGGAAGATGCGCTGGGCCGCGGGCACGTCCGGCCGGGTCCCCAGGTCCAGCACCGGCGGGTCGCCGACCGTCGCGGCCCGGCCGTCCGCCACGCGGACCACCCGGGTCGACGCGTCGGCCCAGGCCCGTTCCAGCCACTGCGGGTTGTCGCGGTGGTGCGCCGCCCGGTCGACTGCCGAGCGGGCCAGCGCGAGAGCCGGCAGGAGGTCGAGCTCGGTGCCGCTCACCTGCTCGGGTGCTCGATCGGTGCCATGACCGCACCCTATGCAAGCCGGGACGGGCTGCGGCCGACGTCGGGTGCACCCCTGTCGACTACCGTCGGCCCGGTGCGGCTCGCGACGGTCAACCTGCTGCACGGCCGTTCCCTGGTCGACGGCGAGGTCCGCGAGGCGGACCTGCGGGCTGCGGTCCGGGTCCTCGGTGGCGGCCTGGTCGGGCTGCAGGAGGTCGACCGCGGCCAGCCCAGGTCGCACGGGCTCGACCAGGTCGCCGCTGTTGCCGACGAGATGGGCGCGGGGCACTGGCGGTTCGAGCCGGCGTTGTTCGGGACACCGGGTGGCCCCTGGGCGCCGGCGCAGGACGGTGCGGACCGGGGCGGACCGGCGTACGGCGTGGGGCTGGTCTCGTGCGATCCGGTCCTGCACTGGCGCACGCTGCGCTTCCCCCCTGCCCCGGTGCCGCTGCCCTTGCTCGTGCCCGGGGTCCGCGGGCTGCCCTTCGTCTCCGACGAGCCGCGGGTCGCGCTCGCCGCAGTCGTCGACGGGCCGGCCGGCCGCTTCACCGCGATCACGACGCACCTGTCGTTCGTGCCGGGCTGGAACGTCGCCCAGCTGCGCCGGCTGGTGCGCTGGGCTCGCGCGCTGCCCGCTCCTCGAGTGCTGCTCGGCGACCTGAACCTGCCCGGCTCCACGCCCGCGTGGGCGTCGGGGTGGACCCAGCTGGCCCATGTCCCGACCTATCCCGCGCCGCGGCCCCGGGTGCAGTTCGACCACATGCTGACCGGCGCGACCCCTGCGCCGGGCGTTCCGGGTCTGGTGCATCAGGTGGAGTCGCTCCAGCTCGCGGTCTCGGACCACCGAGCGCTGGTCCTCGACCTCGACCCGGCCGCGCTGCGCTGACTCTCGCTCTCCCCCGGCCGGCCCGAGCCCGGGACTCATTGGTCGGCCAGGTCGGCCAGGTCCGCGAGGATGCGCGGGAGCTGGGCCACGAGGGACAGGTGACCCTCGTCGTCGTACAGGTGGACCCGGGCGCCTGGCATGTGCGCGGCGAGCCACGTGCCATGGGCGAAGGGGACCATCCGGTCGTGCGCGCCCTGCCACACCGAGACCGGGACCCGGAGGTCGGCCAGGTCGAACCCCCAGGGGCGGACGAACGCGAGGTCGTCGTCGCGCCAGCCGGCGATGCCGGCGGAGACGGCCCGGCGGAACGCGTCCGCGACCACGTCGGCGAAGTCACCGGTCAGCGCCGACTCGTCGACCTCGTCGATCAGGCCGCCCAGCTCTGCTGCCACCTGCTCCCCGGTCACCGCCGCGAGCCCGGCCGCAACGGGGTGCAGGAAGGTCTCGAGCGCCTCACGGGACTCGACCGCGGCGCCGAACTCCTCGAGGTTCTCCGGCCCCATCCCGTCGAACCAGTCAAGGCCGTCGGCGTCGTACGGCGCGACGCCGGCCAGGGTCGCCGCGGCGAGACATCGGTCCGGCAGCAGCGCGGCCGTGGCGAGGGCGTGGGGACCGCCACCGGACCAGCCGAGCGTCACGAACCGGTCCAGCCCGAGCTGGTCCAGGACGGCGGTCACGTCCGCTGCGACGTCTGCAACCGACCGACCCTCGGCGGGCGTCGAGCCGGCGTAACCCGGTCGGGAGAAGGTGACGACCTGCCAGCCCTGTGAGCCGGCGGCCTGCTCCATCGCGGGATGCTCGTGTGCCGCCGTCGGGGAGCCGCTGTGGTAGACGAGTGGGAACGCGTCCGACCGGCCGCTGCGCAGGACCTCGAGGTCGCGGCCGTCGCCGGTACGGATGGTCAGCCAGTTTCCGGTCACTGCAGCCTCCAGTTCCGCGAGGTCAGCGTCGTCGACCGCGGTGTCACGGTCGTGGGTCTCACGGTCGTTCCGCGTCGACGCGCCACTCGGTCTCCCCGTCGACTTCCGCCCCGGTCGGGCGCAGCCCGGCGGCTCGGGCCGTCGCCTGCGAGGCCAGGTGGGCGGGATGCACGTGCGCGGTCACGGCCCAGCCGTCGTCGCGCAGCCGCTCGACCAGGCTGGTCGCCGCCTCACGTGCGAACCCCTGCCCCTGCGCAAAGCCGGCCACCACCCACGCGACCTCGGCGGGGCCAGCCCCGGGGCCCGCTGCCGGCAGCGTCGCCTGCACGGTGCCCGCGGCCCGCGCAGTGGCCCGCACCCGCAGCACCCAGTTGCCCCAGATCTCGGTGCCGTCGGTCGAACGTCGCTGCTCCCACCGGGCGTACTGCGCGGCGAGCTCGTGCTCGCGGAGGGGTCGGCCCCCGATGAACTCGTGCAGCGCCGGGTCGTCGAGCGCGCCCACCAGCTCGGCGGCGTGCGCGACGACCAGCGGCTCGACGTCCAGCCGCTCGGTGGTCCAGCCCAGGTCCGGATCGATCATCGCAGCCCGACGTTATCCGGGCCGAGCCCTTTGCCCGACCCCGACGGCGCGCGAGTATGTCGGGGTGACACGGGACCAGCTGCGCAGCTACTGCCTGGAACAGCGGGGCGCCTGGCTCGACGACCCCTGGGACGACGGCGACGTGGCAAAGGTGGCGAACAAGATCTTCGCGTTCACGGGCACCGACTCCGTGGGACTCAAGTGCGGCCGGACCCGGGAGGAGGCCGACGAGTGGCTGGCGCGGTTTCCCGACGACGCGAGCGTGATGCCCTACATCGGGCGCTCGGGCTGGAACAGGTTGCGCATCGACGGTGCCATCCCCGACGACGAGCTGCGCGAGGCCATCGACTGGTCCTACGAGTGGGTGGTCGGCAAGTTGCCGAAGAAGGACCGCCCCAGCAACTGACTCGTCTCGGGCTACTCGGTCGGGGTGGCGCCCTCCTCACGGAGTCGCGGCTCGGTCCGCTGGTCGGGGTGGATCCCGTGCTTGTCGGAATAGAAGGCGCGGACCAGGTCCATGTCGGCCCGGATGTCACCGCTCGGGTGGAACGTCGGGCCGAACCCGAGGGTGCGGGTCGGCCCGTCGATGAAGCCCAGCGAGATCGGCAGGCCGGTCTGTTCCGCGATCCGGTAGAACCCGGATTTCCAATGGCGGGCCTTCTCCCGGGTCCCCTCCGCAGCGAGCACCAGCAGGAACTGCTCGTCGTCCGCGGCCTGCCCCAACAAGGCCCGTACGGCCGCGCCGGGGTTGGCGCGGTCGAGCGGGATGCCGCCGGTCACGCGCAGCAGCCCTCGGAGCGGAAAGCGGAACAGCTCGCGCTTGATCAGCACGCGCGCCTGTACGCCGCCGCTCCAGGTCAGCAGCAGCATCGCGACCCAGTCCCAGTTCGACGTGTGTGGCGCACCGACCAGGACGCCCCGGGTCGGCACTGTCCCGACCACCCGCCAACGGGTGAGTCGGAGCAGGCTACGGGCGAAGGCCTGGCGCATCAGGCCCGCTCGCCGCCGCGACCCCGGCCGCCGGCCTTCGCCCGCCGCTGCGCCGACTGGTCCGTCGCGGTCTGCCCCTTGGCGCTGTTCTCAGCTGCGGTCTTCTTGGTCGCCGACGTCTTGGTCGCCGACGTCTTGTTCGCGGTCTGCTTGCTCGCCGACGTCTTGTTCGCCGACGTCTTGTTCGCGGTCTGCTTGCTCGCCGACTTCTTGCTCGCCGACTTCTTGCTCGCCGACGTCTTGCTCGCCGACGTCTTGCTCGCGGTCTGCTTGCTCGCGGTCTGCTTGCTCGCCGACTTCGTGGTCGTGGTCTTCTTGCTCGCAGTCTTGGTCGCCGGCTGCTTCGTGGCGCTCGATTTCCTGGCGGGTGCCCGCCGTGTCGCCGACCGGCCCGCCATGGCACCGGGCCTGGTCGCGACCACGCCGGGATCTCCGCTCGTCGCGCCGAGCCCGGCCCCGGGCTCGCCCCGCTCGAGCGCTGCGAGGTCGACGACGCGTTCGGCCGCCTCCCACAGCCGGTCGCTGAGGGCGTGCACGCCGGGGCTGAGCACCACAAGCGGCCCGCGGTCGGCGAGGGCGGCAAAGATCCCGTCGTTGCTGACGACGACGACCTGCATCTCGCGCTCCGACAAGCCGGCCACCGAGTCGAGCAACGCCAGGTCCGCCACGTCGCTGCCGTCAGCGATGGCCTGGGCCTGGTCCGCGTACTCCGCCAGGTGCGGCCGGGCCCGGCGTACGGCGCCGCGCTGGCCGGCCATGAACGCGTGCTCGGCCTGCCGGGCCAACGTGACCACGGCCGTCATCCGTGCCCGCCACCGCCGCGGTTCGGCGCGCAGGTTGTCCAGGTCGACCAGCAGCACGCGCGGCGTCGGGTCGTGCGCCCACAGCGGGTGCTCCTCGAACCAGGAGCCCAGCGCCTCGGCCAGGCCGTCGCCGACGGGCGGGAGGTCGGCGGACAGGTCCACCCACTCGTAGTCGTCCCACTCGAGTGCTTGGCCACCCAGTCCCATCGCGGCATCCTTGCTGCTCGCAGCGCGGCCCGGGGCGGGTCCCCGGACGCCAGGTCCGCCAAGGCCGCCGTCTCGGCCACGCTGGGAATTCAACCACCTTCACCGTTCCCGCGGCCCCGACGAGGTCGCGGCAGCGGAGGGTGGCGCGCCCGCGCGTACATTTGATCTGTCTGTCCGCATATTCTGCTCCGACCCCGCCGCCCGCCAACTCACCCCGCGAGGATCCCGATGACCCAGCACGCGCAGGTGCGGCCGCACTTGTCCCGGCCCACGGTCGTGGTCGTCGGCGGCGGCTACGGCGGCATCCACGCGGCCCGGGGTCTCGACGAGGTGGCGGACGTGGTGCTCGTCGAGCCGAGGGACTCCTTCCACCACAACGTCGCGTCGTTGCGTGCCCTGGCCCAGCCCGACTGGCTGGAGCAGATCTTCCTGCCGTACGACGGGCTGCTCCAGCACGGGAAGGTGGTCCGCGACCGAGCCATCGAGGTCGACACGCACTCCGTCCGTCTCGCTTCAGGAGAGCGCATCCCCGCCGACTACGTGGTCCTGGCGACCGGCTCGCGGTACCCGTTCCCGGCCAAGACCAACAGCCTCGAGCGCACGGAAGCGATCACCCGGATGCAGGCGGCCCACTCCGCCCTGGCCGGGGCCGAGCGGGTGCTCCTGGTCGGCGCCGGCCCGGTCGGCATCGAGCTGGCCGGCGAGATCAGGGCGGCCTTCCCGCAGACCCACGTCGTCCTGCTCGACGAGGCTCGCGACGTGCTGGCCGGACCGTTCTCGCCACGGCTGCGGGAGGAGCTGAGACGTCAGCTCACCGAGCAGGGCGTCCAGCTGGTCCTGGGCAGCCCGTTGAGGCACCTGCCGCCGACCGAGCCGGGAGCACGCGAGACGTTCACCGTAGAGACGTCGGACGGTCGCGAGATCACGGCAGATCTCTGGTTCCGCTGCTACGGGGTCGTTCCGGTGACCGACTACCTCGGTCCGGCCCTGGCTGCGGCTCGACGTCCCGACGGCAGGCTCGAGGTGACGCCGCTCCTACAGCTCGTCGGCACTGACAACGTCTTCGTGATCGGCGACATCAGCGCCGCGGACCGCGCGATGGCCGGCATCGCCGGTCGGCAGGGCGCGCTGGTCGCCGCCAACATCACGGCCCTGGCGACCGGTGCGGGCGAGGTGACGCCGTGGCAGCCC
>JAVEDG010000167.1 GCA_030841245.1 Actinomycetota bacterium | reverse complement strand
GAGCCGCCCCACTCGCACGTCCATGGGAGGCGGCGGCGCATCCGGAAAGCGTGCCGGTGTGCGGATCGTGTCCCTGCTGCCGTCGACGACGGAGATCCTTTTCGCGATCGGGGCGGGAGAAGACGTCGTCGGCGTGACGTTCGAGTGCGACCACCCGCCGGCGGCCCGCCATCGCCGGATCGTGTCGACGTCTGCGCTGACCCCCGGGCTCACCGTCGCCGAGATCGATGCCGAGGTGCGCACCAGGTTGGGTGCCGGCGAGGACCTGTACCGACTGGACGAAGGTGCCTTGCGCGACCTCAACCCGGACCTGGTCGTCACCCAGGACCTGTGCGAGGTGTGCGCCGTCGACGTCGGCACCGTCGACGCAGCCATGGAGCACCGCGGTTGCGACGGCCAGGTGCTGACCATCGACCCTGCCACGCTGGACGACGTGCTCAACTCGATGGTCGCGATCGGCGCCGCCACCGGCCACGAAGCGGCCGCCGCCGTTCTCGTGGCAGACCTGCGCGAGCGGTTGGACCAGGTCGAGGCCACGGTCGCCGGGCGAGCGCGGCCGCGGGTGGCGGTCCTCGAGTGGACCGACCCGCCGTTCGGTCCTGGTCACTGGGTGCCGGACCTGGTGCTGGCCGCGGGCGGGACTCCGGCGATCGGTGCCACGGGAGGGCGGTCGGTGCCGGTCGAGTGGGCCGATGTGGCCGCGTCGCGCCCCGACATCGTCGTCGTCGCTCCGTGCGGCTACCACCTGGACGACGCGGCCGTGCTGGCGAAGGGCCTGCTCGCGGGCGGAAGGTTGCCGCCCGACGTACCGGTCTGGGCGGTTGACGCCGACTCCTCGTTCGTCCGGCCGGGCCCGCGTCTGGTCGACGGGGTCGAGGCCCTGGCGGCGATCTGTCACCCCGTCGCGGTGACGCCTAGACCGGACGTCGCGACCTACGTCGGTCGCGGCGTGTCCACGACATAGGGGCAGTGCCGGCACGCCCTTGCCGTCCACAGAAGCGTTACCGCGGTAACGCCGTTGTGGACGGAGACGGACGACGTGGGCCACGGCCGACAAGTCGCCCGCATAATCAGCTATGGCGTTGAAAGACACGATCGCCTTCGGCATGTCGTTGCCGCATCGGTCGGCCGATCCGATCCCGGCAGCCGTCATCAGGCGGGTGGCGGTCCGTGCCGAGGCCTTGGGCTTTGCCGACCTGTGGGTGACCGAGAACACCCTCGATGAGGCGCACTGCCTCGACTCTCTGACGGTGCTCACGTACGCGGCGGCGGTCACCACCACCATTCGGCTGGGTGTCTCCGTCCTGGTGCTGCCGACCCATCATCCGGTCCACGTCGCCCACCGGAGCGCAACGCTTGACCACCTCAGCGGCGGGCGGGCGATCCTCGGAGTGGGGCTGGGGAAAGCCGAGCACTACGCGCCGTTCCAGGTGACCGCCGATCGTCGCGTCCGGCGCCTTGTCGAGTCCGTCGCGCTGATCAAAGCGCTGTGGGCCGGCGCGCATGCGACGTACCACGGGGAGATCTTCCGGGTGGACGACGTCACGCTGGGCACGCGGCCGGCCCAACAGCCGCATCCGCCCATCTGGATGGGAGGGGCACATCCTGACGCGATCCGGCGCGCAGCAGCGCTCGGAGATGGCTGGATGGGAGGTGGCGGGTCGAGTGTGGCGTCGTTCGCGCGGGCCGTCCCGCTGCTGCACGAGGCGCTGCAGGAAGGTGGTCGCGACCCGGCCACCTTCCCGATCTCGAAGCGGGTCTTCTTGTCGGTGCACGACGACCCGGCGGTCGCCAGGGACGAGGTCGAACACTGGTTCAACACGGTCTACCGCGATCCTTCGTGCATCGAATCAGCCGGCGTCTTCGGCACGCCGGCGCAGGTACGCGAACAGCTCGCGGAGCTGGTGGCGATGGGTGCGAACCACCTGCTGCTCAACCCGGTGTCCCGGTACCACGAGCAGACTGAGGCATTGGCCGAGGTCGTGGGTCTGCCGTGAGCGTCGCGCCCGGCGCGAAACGGCTGTCCCAGTTCGCGCCACTCG
Organism: Actinomycetota bacterium; assembly: GCA_030841245.1. Classification (GTDB taxonomy): domain Bacteria; phylum Actinomycetota; class Actinomycetes; order JACCUZ01; family JACCUZ01; genus JAVEDG01. Next base: position 14,516 of record JAVEDG010000167.1, on the reverse strand, counting down.
AGCCGGTCCGCGACTCGATGGCGAACGATCAGGGCATCCGTCGCGGCCAGCTGGCGTGCCCCTCGTCGAGGTGTAGCTCCGCGTCGCACTCCTCGGCGGTATCGGGGTCGTGGGTCGCGACGACGACGGCTGCGCCGCGCTCGGCCTCGGCGCGCAGCAACGCCATCACCCGGCCACGGTTGACCGCGTCCAGCTCACTGGTCGGCTCGTCGGCGAGCACGACGGTGCCGCGCTGGGCCAGGCCGCGGGCGACCGCGACCCGCTGCTGCTGACCGCCCGACAGCTCCTCGACGAGCTGGTCGCCGGCGCCGCCGAGCCCGAGCGCGTCGAGGGCCGCGGCGGAGCGCGCCCGCGCTTCGGGGGGTGGCACGTTCGCTGCGAGCAGCGGCACCAACACGTTCTCGAACGCCGTCAGCACCGTGGCGAGTGCATTGTCCTGCGGCATCAGCACGACACCCATCGCGCAGGCGTGGTCGCGGTCCTTGGGGACGGTTCCGCCCACCCGCACCTCGCCGCTGTCGGGGCTCAGCATGGCGGCGAGCGCCCACATCAGCGTCGTCTTGCCGGCACCAGACGGACCGGTGACGGCGAGCATCCGGCCGGGCGGCACCTCGAGCCGCACGGCCTGCAACACGTCGTGCTCGGCGTACGAGACGGTCACCGCGTCGGCGACGACGTCGCGGCCGGTCACCGTCTCGTCGACCGCCGCGCTCATCGACCCTCCTCCAGGTGGATCTCGCCGGCCGCACCCGTACGCCGGAGCCGCACCGCACCGTCGTCGTCGACGGTCACCCGCAGCAGCGAGCCGGGCGGCACGTTCTCCAGGATGTCAGGCGGCAGGGTCAAGGAGCCGTCACGGGCCACGACCGCGAAGTCCTCACCGCGCCGGCCCTCGGACCCGACGCGGCCGTCGCGGATCGTGACCGTGCGCGGCAGCCGGTCGGCGACATCCGGGTCGTGCGTGACCGCGACGACGGTGGTGCCCAGGTCGCGGTTGGCGGCCAGCACCGAGTCGATCACCTCGTCCCGGCCCTCGTGGTCGAGCTGGCTGGTCGGCTCGTCGAGCAGCAGCAGGCCCGGCTGGGCGGCCAGGCCGACGCCGACCGCCAGGCGCTGGCGCTGACCCGGTGAGAGAGCGCTCAGCGACGTCGTCGCCTCCTCGTCGAGCCCGATCAGGCCGAGCACCTCCTCGGCGCGGGGCAGGTCCTGGCCGCCGACGCGCTGCGCCCCGCGCTGGGCGAAACGTACGTTGTCGATGGGCGTCGCGTAGGGCAGCAGGTTGCGCATCGCACCTTGCAGCACGACACCGACGTCGACGGCGCGCATCCTGGCCAGTCCCCGCTCGTCCATCCGCGCGATGTCGTGGTCGCCCACCGTGAGCCGTCCGGCACTGGGACGGAGCAGACCCGCGAACAGGTTCAGCAGGGTGGACTTGCCGGCGCCGGACGGGCCCAGCAGGCCGACGACCTCGCCGGGAGCGACGTCGAGATCGACGCCGGACAGCGCAACGACGTCATTGCCCTCGACGCGGTAGATGTGCACCAGCCCGTGACAGGCCACCGGGATCCCGCTCATCTCACTCCTTCTCTCAGCCGCTCCGGCCGACCGGCCCGCAGCTGCAGCACGGCCACGACGACCGCGACCGCGGTCAGCACGGCGCCGAGCGACGCCACGGTCAGCGCCCCCGTGCCGGTCTCAGGCGTGAACCTGGCCAGGACCATCTCCGACGGCGTGTCGAACTGGGGCAGCGCGGGCAGCACTGCCCACGTCGCCACCAGCGCCGCCACTGCTCCGGAGAGAAGGGCGACGAGCACAGTGCCGAGGTTCTCGCGGACCAGGAACCGCGCCACGGTCGAGCGACGGACCCCGACTGCTCGAAGAGCTGCCACCTCGTAGGCCCGCTGCCGACGCCCGACGTACGCCGCGACCAGCAGCGCACCCACCGAGACCACCACCGCGGCACCGCCACAGACGAGCAGCAGCCGTAGCGCGAGCACCGCCCCGTCCCCAGCGTAGTCGCGCTCCAGGGCCGCCTCGGTGTGGCGCCCCGTCACCGCGATGCCCTTCGCCTTCAGCCGCTGCACCAGGGCGACCTCGGCCGCGTGGTCGTCACGGGACAGCCACACCTGTCGGTTCCCAGCGGGTGCGTCGGGGCTCAGCATCAGGGCCAGGTCGAGATCGACCATCACCGATCCGTCGCCGACCCGCGGGAGGTAGCGCACTCGGCGATCCACGAGGTAGCGCCCCGGCGTACCGGACACACCCACCGCCTCGGCGATCGGGGGAGCGCCCACCTCGTGGGGCGGCACGTTCGCATGGGCGCCCCCGAGTGCGGGCAGCGGCTCGGGAGCATCGGCGTGGTCGACCTCGACGTTGATGCCTCCGGCGGTCTGGATCCGCACGTGCAGGAACAGGCCGGGCTGCAGCGAGATCGTGGGTCCGCCGAGAAAGGGTGCCGAGGGCCGCCAGTTGCGCCCGTCGGTGAATCCCCCGGGGATCTCACGGAGCTGGCCGGGCGGCCCGGCCGAGATGCGCCGGAGGGTGAAGCGCATCGTCGCGTCCCGCAGGTCGGTCCCGGCGTGCCGGATGGCGAAGCCCGCGAGCCGGCAGCCAGGTGCGCAGCTCGCGGTGACGGTCCCCGTGTACGAGTGCAGCCCGGTGCGCAGCGGGCCCAGCGACACCTGGTGCTGGCGCCCGTCGGGCGAGGCGGCCAGGGCCAGGAGGTGCACCGGCGACGGGGAGCGCAGCCTGGCGGTGTCGACCTGGGCGGACACCTGGCCGGGAGCCAGCGGCAGCGGCGGTGGCAGCGGCGGACGGAGGATGCGGCGGACTCCGCCGTGGGGCCGGATCCCGGGTCGGCCCCACGTCATGACGCGGTCGGCCCGCTCGGCCTGCACGGCGAGCACGGGAGGGCGTTCGTCGGCGGACTGCACGTACGCCGTGGTCATCGCGTACCCGCCGGACGGGTCGGCCTGGTCCACGACCCGCTCGAGGGCCCGCACGTCCGTGGCGTTGACGTCGAGGACGACGGCCGCACCGGTCTCGGCGCCGGCCCGCTCGTGCCGGTTCCGCTCGGCCACCGCCCACGCCTCCACCCCGACGAGCAGCAGGCAGGTGGCCACGGCCAGCACGGAGGCGATCCGGGCCGTCCCCGGCCGGCGGGCCACGCCCGACCAGCCGACCACCGAGGCCGGTCGGCCCCGCTCCAGGGCCTGCTCGGAGCGCCGCCGGGCCACCCGCACCAGCAACCGCCCGGCGACCAGGCCGCCGGCCACGGCCACCATCCCGGGGGCGAGCAGCGCGACCGGGCTCGGCTTGCCGCCCCGGTCGTTGAGCAGCTGCGCGATCCCCGCCAGGGACAGTGCCAGGACGACACCCTCGACCAGCCCGGCCTTGCGCCCCCGCCGCCGGGGCGGCACCCGCCGGAGCAGGTCGGTGACGGGCCGGCGCAGCACCCCGCGAGCGGCCAGCAACGCCGTCACCAGGCCGCCCGCGAGGGCACCGGTCACCGTGAGCAGCACGGATCCGGTGAGCACGACAGGGGTCCCGCGCGCGAAGACCCGGGGCGCGGCCGCGCGCAGCGCCAGCCAGCCGAGCACCGTGCCGAGAGGTCCCGCGATCACGAGCAGCAGCACGATCTCGGCCAGCCCGAAGCGGCCGGTCTGCGCCGAGCCGAGCCCGCGCAGCTTGGCCAGACCGATCTCGGGAGAGCGTTCCTCGGTGGCCGTGCCGACGACGAGGAACAGCGTCCACCAGGCCAGCAGCACCAGCTGGGTCACGGCGAGCGGCGCGGCGACCCGGATCAGGTCCCGTCCCTTGTGCGCCTTGGCCAGCGCTGCGGGGAGCTGCGAGGAGGTGTCCAGCTCGTAGCCGCTCAGCTTGTCGCCGAGGCGGCGGATCTGGGCGCGCATCGGACCGGTGTCGGCCAGGCTGACCCGGTCCGGGTCGACCGGGACGTCGATGAGGTACGACGTGATGTGGGTCGCCACCGCGGTGCCCGCTCCGAGGAACGCCGGGTCGGCCACCGGCGGCACGGTGGTCGGCCCGACCTGGATGCTGTGCGCGAAGCCGTCGAAGTAGGGCCGGCCGACCCAGTAGGCGTCGTCCACCGGGATCGGGTCGTAGGCGCCGACCACCTTCATCCTCAGCTCGGGCGGCTGACCGCCCTGGATGTCGATGTCGGCCGCGTCGGGGAGCACGATCGGCGCGGTGTCGCCGACGTGCAGGCCCAGCATGCGCATGCTGCGGCGGGACAGCATCGCCTCGCCCTGCGCCCGGGGGCAGCGACCCTGGACGGCGGGCAGGTGCGCGCAGAGCCCGTCGGCGCGTTCGACCACCGGGCCCGTGACCTGGCCGTTGGCGTTCGGGCCGGCCGTCGGGTGGTAGGTACCGCGCGAGGAGTAGGACTGCTGGGGCCGCTCGAAGGCGGGCTCGCGCAGCTCCTGCTCGACCTTCCTGAGAGTGAAGGCCGGGTTGCGTGCCGGCCCCACCGCCGCTGAGCCGCCCACGTTGGGGACGACCACCTGCACGCTCAGCGAGAACGGGTTCGCGGCCCGCACCGTGTCCCGCAGGATCGACTCCTCCGCCGAGTGCGTGTAGAGCGGTGCGATGACCGACGCGGCGCTCGCGACGACGGCCAGGACGAGCACGATCGTGGCCGTGCTGCGGCGGAACCAGAGGCCGCGCACGGCCAGCCGCAGCCCCGCGGCCAGTCCGGCGATCACTGGCCGTCCCGCAGCTGGCCAGGTGTCGCCGCGCCCGCCAGGGACCGCCCGACGAAGACGGAGATCACTGTGAGCAGCGCGAGGCAGCACGTGGTCGCCACGCCCACGGTGAACCAGGCCGGGTCGCGCACCAGGGGGAGCTTCGCGGCCTTGTCCGCGAACAGCGGCAGGCGCGGCAGCGCGACCTGAGCGGCGACCAGCCCGAGGACGGCACCCGCAACCACGCCGAGCACTGCCACGACGAGATGCTCGCGAACCGCGGCCTTCCGGATCACCGCCTGCGGCACGCCCACCGCACGAAGAGCGGCCAGGTCTCGCGCCCGGGACCGACCCGAGGTCGCGATGCCCACGACGAGCACGGCGGCGGCGAGGATGACGGCCACGACGCCCGCCAGCAGGGCCAGCCTCAGGGCCAGCGTCGGCCCCTGTGCGGCGAGCGCTGCCTCGTGCGCCGCGGTCGTGTCCCGCGCGGTCACGACGACACCATGACGGCGCAGCGCCGCGACCACCCGGCTCTCCTGGGCATGGTCGTCCTTCGCGAGCCAGACCGTGTACGCGGTCTGCTGCGGTGGGCTGCCGATCTGGTGGGCCATGACGTCGAGGCTGACCAGGACGCCCAGCGTCCCACTGCGCGGCACCCGGACCAGGTGGCCGGTGCTCGTGTAGTTCTGCTGCGACCCGACGATGTCGGGCGCGACGTACTCGAGGTCGATGCCCTGGGTCACCTGCGGCTGCGGCACGTCGCCGGCGACCAGCACGGGTGGCTGCGCCGGGACGTCACCGCGCTGGACCGAGTCGATGTCCGAGAGCAGCTCGCCGTAGATCGAGAGGTACGTCGTGTAGCCCGCCTGCAGCAGCTGCTCTCCCGTCGTACGGTCGGCCAGCGCCTGCCACGAGTCGGCCGACCGTGGCCCGAGGTCCACACCTCGCAGAGCTCCTGGGAGCCCCACCTGCAGCGACCGCACCGCGACCCTGATCCGGACGTCGGTGAAGTCACCGAACTCGCGCATGAAGGTGAAGCGGCGGACCAGGCAACCGTCCGGGCACGGCAGCGAGCCGTGGTAGACCCGCGTCCCGGGGCGCAGCGTCCCGAGGTCGACGGAGGCGATGTGCCCGTCGTGCAGCTCGAGGTCGAGCCGCAGGGAGATCGGGTGCACCGGCGGTGGCGGCGCGCCGAGGATCTGAGGCACCCCCTTGGCGGAGTAGCTCACGCTCGCCCGGACCTGCGTGCCCGAGACTCTCAGGCCCGGCACCCGCCGGGAGTTCAGCGACGCGATCTTCTTGGGGCTCGGGGTCTCTCCCCGGCCCCACTGGGCGATCCGCGCGAAGGCGCGCGGCTCGACAGCGGTCGTGCTGGCGCTCTGCCCGGTCAGTGAGCTGGTGGTGACGACGGGAGTGGCGAACCTGCCGCTCGGGTCGCTGTCGAGGACCGCCCGCCGAAATGTTGACGCGTCGGGAGCGTCGACGGTCAGCACGACGGGGGCACCGGCTTCCACTCGGGCCCGAGCCGACCGGTTGCGCTCGGCCACCGTCCAGGTGTCGAGTGCGAAGACGAGCAGGGCACACGCCACCGTGATGATGGCGATCAGTCGTCGTAGGGCCGGCCGGCGGGTCACCTGGGTGCTGGACAGGGCCAGGTCGACGCGCCCGCGGCGTAGTGCGCTGCGGGCGCGTTGGGCAGCGACCGGGATCACCAGCTGGCCGATGAGCAGCCCGCCGGCCACGGCGAGCAGCCCGGGTGCCAGCAGCGCGACGCCGCCGGACCGTCCCGAGAGCAGGGTGACCAGCCCGGCGGCGGTAGCCGCCACCAGACCGCCCTCGACCAGGCCGACCTGCAGCGCCGAGGAGCGTGGCGGCACCCGACGCAGCAGGGACACCAGTGGTTGGCGAAGGGTTGGCGCGGCCGTGATGGCGACTGCGCCGAGCCCCACCAGGAGTGCGGCCACGGCCGCGGCCATCACCGGTCCGCGGACCTCGACGGTGGTTCCCGGGGCCAGCCAGGCAACAGCGGCGAGCCGGCCCACCAGCCACGCGACTCCGGTCCCGATCACCGTCCCCAGCGCGACCAGGCTGCCGAGCTCACGCAGCAGCAACGACGCCGCTCCGGCCGTGCCCTGCCCCCGCAGCCGGGCCAGCGCCACCTCCGGCCGCCGCTGCTCGGTGGCCGCCGCGCAGATGAACGCAAGGACGACCACGCCGAGCAGGGCGAGCTGCACGGCGAGCAGCGGCACCACGGTGCGGGCCTGGGAGCGCTGTCGCGCCGTGGCGTGCAGCAGCACCGGCAGCGACGTGGTGGCTGTCGCGCTCACCGTCTTGGCGTCGGCGACCAGCCGTCTGGCCTGCGTGGCGGCAGGCCCGATGTTCTCCACGTCCACCCGGTCGACGACGAGCGGGACGTCGGCGTGGGTCCGCAGCGAGCGCCACTGCCGCGACGACAAGGTGTTCGGTGACGTGAAAATGGCGTCCAACGTCGGCAGCGACGCGATCGCGCCGGTGCCGGGAACGCCCGGTGCCGCGCGGTCGAACCAGTAGTTCCCGGACGGGTCGAACGGTCGGTAGACCCCGACGACGGTGCCCACGATGCGCACCCGCTTTCCCGCCGACTCCACCAGGGGCAGGGGATCTCCGGTCCGCACGTCCAGCGTGGCGGCGTTGCGCTCGCTGATCACCACCTCGTTGTCCTGGGTCGGGCACCGGCCGCTGGCGAACGTCAGGTGCCGGCACAGCTGATCGCGTGCCGTGAGCTGGCTGGTTCCTCGGTGGCCGTGCCCGGCCACGATCACCGAGGTGTCGCTGCCCCCGACCGGCCGGCCGAACTGGGTGCCGGTGAGCGCCGTCGCGAGAGCGACCATCCGCGCCGGCGCCGGAGGGTTGTCGCCGATGGCCGTCAGCACCACACCACGCTCGCTCGCCGGGGCCTCGGTGAGGACGGTGGTGACGATCGACTGCTCGACCGCGCGAGCGTAGAGCGGTCCGAGCACGGCAGAGGCGGCCACCACGGCGGCCAGCGCGATGACCAGGGCGGCCTGACGGGGCCGGTGGCGCAGGGCAGCGGTCGTGATCGACCTCGCCGCCATCGCCACCCTCCGTCGCCCGCAGCCCCTCGGGCCGGGCTTCGTCGTCGCCGGGGTCCCGCAGGCCGACGGCCAGGCTGACCTACGAAGTGGGCCTCTGCCGATCCCTGGGCGGGAACCGTGACGAAATCGTTGTCGCTCCGTGCCCGGTCGGGAGCGCCCCGCGACCGCCGGGCACGATGGGACCGTGGCGATCCTGGTCGACGAGCCCATCTGGCCGTTCCGTGACCGGCTCTGGTGCCACCTGGTCAGCGACACGTCGTACGACGAGCTGCACGAGCTCGCAGGTGCGCTCGGCATCCCGCGCCGCGGTTTCCAGGGTGACCACTACGACCTGCCCGAGGAGCTGCGCGAGGAAGCCATCCGGCTCGGTGCCGAGCCGGTGAGCGGCCGTGAGCTGATCAGGCGACTGCTCGCCTCCGGGCTGCGCCGCCCCGCGCGTGACCGGTCACACTGATCGCCACTCGTCGGAAGGAGCCGTGGTGAGACGACCGGCACTCGTGGCGCATCTGCACGGCACCGACGACAGCCATTCGGTCACGACGCTCGAGCTGTTCTTCGACCTCGTGTTCGTCTTCGCCCTCACCCAGATCACGACGCTGATGGCGCGGGACCCGACCTGGCGCGGCGCCGCGCACGGCCTGGTCCTGCTCGCCCTGCTGTGGTGGGCCTGGTGCTCGTACGCCTGGCTGGGCAACCAGGCCAAGGCCGACGAGGGGCTGATCCGGGCCGCACTGATCGTGACGATGGGCGCGATGTTCGTCGTCGCCCTGGCGATCCCCGAGTCCTTCGGCGACGGTCCCGGCGGCCCGTTCGCGCCGTTCGTGCTGGCCGCGTGCTACGCGGTGGCCAGGGTCACCCACCTCGCGGTCTACCTGGTTGCGGCCGGCAGCGACGTGGAGCTGCGTCGCCAGCTGCTGATCACGGCGATCCCGGTCGGGATGGCCTGTGTCCTCCTGGTGATCGGTGGTGCCGTGGGCCCGCCGGCCCAGTCGCTGCTGTGGGCCGCCGCCCTGTTCGTCGACTACAGCGGTATCTGGCTCACCGGGACGTCGGGCTGGCGGCTGCCCAGCGCCAAGCACTTCGCCGAGCGCCACGGCCTGATCGTGATCGTCGCCCTCGGCGAGTCGGTCGTGTCGATCGGGGTCGGCGTGGCTGACCGACCGTTGAGCTGGGCGGTTCTCGTTGCCTCACTCGTCGGCCTCGGCGTCTCCGTCTGCCTGTGGTGGATCTACTTCGACGTCGTCGCGCTCGTGGCCGAACGTGTCCTGCTGCGCAAGCGCGGTGAGCAGCGCAGCCGGCTCGCGCGCGACTCGTTCACCTACCTGCACTTCCCGATGGTCGCCGGCGTCGTCTATCTCGCCCTCGGGATGAAGGAGGTGCTCGGCTACGTGGCCGGTGCCGGCGGGCACACGTTGTCCGACCCGCTCGCCACGATGCCCCTGGTCTCGATGTACGCCGGCGTCGCGGCGTACCTGTTCGCCCTGGCGTCGCTGCGCTGGCGCAACCTCGGCCGGCCCAACGTGTCGCGGCTCGTGGTCTCGGTCGGGGTGCTCCTCGTCATCCCGGTGGTGGCGGTGGTGCCGGCGCTCGCCTCGCTCGGTGTGCTGCTGGCCGTGCTGAGCGGCCTGGTCACCTTCGAGGCGACCAGGCACGCCGAGGCCCGGCAGGCGATCCGGCACGCCGAGCACCAGGCGCCCGCCTGACGGCGCCTGCCTGACGGCGCCTCGCTCAGTCGGCGGTCCGGCCCTCGGCGCGCTGGATGGCCACGGCTGCGTACGTCGCGATCAGCTCGGCGAGCCGCAGGTCGTGCTCGGAGAACGCCTCGCCCTGCACGCGGGCCAGCGCGACGGCCCCGAGCATCCGGTCGCCGACCGTCATGGGCACGGCGATCCCACTGTGCGGCTCGAGATCTCGCGCGAGCTCGCTGTCCTCGACCGAACGGATCGTCCGTGAGCGGATCTCGCCCGGCATCCTCGAGTAGCGGATGCTGCGTCTCGTCCGCAGCACCTCGCCGACCCCGCCCGTCGCTGACCTGTCGAGCGGGTGCTCCCGTTGCAGCTGCAGCAGGTGGGCAGTACGGTCCGGGTCCCGGTGCGCCGCCGCGGCCACCTCGACCGTGTCGTCCGAAATACGGCAGACCACCGCCCAGTCGGCCAGTGTCGGCACCAGGATGTCGGCGAGCGAGCGGGCGACCGCTTCCGAGTCGGTCGAGGCGGCCAGTCCGATCGCCGCCTCCGCCACGACGGTGGAACGTTCCCGAGCGGCTCGCTCGGCAGCGAGCAGCTCGGTGCGCTCGAGCGCGACCGCGCACTGGTGGGCCATCGTCGTCACCACCTCCAGCTCGTCCCCGTCGACCGGGTGGTGGGTCGCGTCGAAGCTGAGCGCCAGCACGCCGATCCTTTGGTCGGCCGTGCTGATCGGCAGGCAGACGAGGGCATGGTCGGCATCGGTCAGGCCGGCGAGCTCCGGGAAGCGGCGTTCCAGCTCCTGCTTGCCGGACACCAGGACCGCCTTGCCGGTGCGGAACGCCTCGCTGGCGGGCAGGTTTGCGTCGATGGGGAAGGACGTCCACCGGGCGCGCGTCTCGGGCCGCCCCCCGTGCATCCCGACCACGGCCAGGGTGAACTGGTCCTCGGCGATGCACAGGGCCGAGAGCGACGCACCAAGGGTCTGGGCGGACTGACGGGCGATCACCTCCGCCACGTCGCCCGTCGTCTTGGCCGCGGCCAGGGCCTCCGTGACGCGTTGGAGCACCTCCAGCCGAGCGGCGAGCGCTTCCGCATCGGCCCGGGCGGCACGCTCGGCGGCACTGAGCCGACCTCGCTCGAGTGCCTGGGCGGCCTGTGCGGCGATCGCCTCAACGAACGCCCGCTCGTCCATGTCGAACAGGCGCGCGGTGGCAAAGCTGAACCGCAGCGCGCCGAGAATGTGGCCCGACACCATGAGTGGGACCGCGCACATCGAGACGGTGTTCGGTTCGAGGCCGGTCAGCTCCGGGAAACGTGCGTCGCGCTCCTGCCTCGACTCCAGCCACACCGGCAACCTGGTCCGCATCACGACGGCGGCAGGCAGGTTGGCGTCCTGCCTCTCGCGGCGCAGCCGCTCGATCAGCTCGTCCTCGTAGCCCACCGCTCCCGGTACGTCGAGATGGTCGTTCGCGTCGGGGACGAGCAGGCCCCCGCCGGACGCCCCGAGCGCGGCGACGACCTCCGCGACCACCGTGGCTGCCACATCGGTGGCCGACGCGGCACCGGCCAGTGCCGCGGTCACGGACTGCAGCCGCTCGGTGCGGTGCAGGGATCGCTGTGCCGCCGAGATCGCAGCGACCTCCTCGAGCAGGAAGTGCTCGAAGCTCGTCGAGGGGCCGGCCGCTTCGCCGCGCGCGGCGGCCTGCAGCTGGTCGGCCAGTGCGGAAACGTACCAACGCCGCAGGGCCCGGTGCTCGGGCCGGGACTCCAGGGTCAGCAGGCGGGCCGCTCGCGCGTAGGCGTCGGCCTCGTCGAGCGCTGCGAGGTAGGCGCGTCCCGCCTCGGCGGCCTCGAGCGGCAGGTTGAGCACGAGCGTCGTCCGGTCATGGCCCTCGGCCGCCGACGCCAGGGCCTGGCGCTTGATGGACAGGCGGGCCTCGGCGAAGCCCTGCGTGACTCGCGAGATCAGCTCGCGCAGGTGCGGGCTCATCATGGCCGTCTGGCCGGCGACCGCGCCGGCCTCGGCCAGGGTGAACTCACGCACCAAGTTGTCGACATGAGCCTTGGCCGCGAGCAGCAGCTCCGTGGGGACGTCGCCGATGGTCGCCGTGTGCCGTCGGACACCGGGGTCGGGGCCGGCAGTGTCCGCCAGGTCCGGCCACTGCGCGAGCACGTCGTCGATGTCGACATCAACGTCGGCACCGGCCTCGACGCGGCTCGGCTCGGTGTCGGTCGTGAGTCGGGCCCACACGACCTTGCCCGACCCGCGCGGCTCGACCCCCCAGCCGGCGCTCAGCGCCTCGACGAGCGACAGGCCACGGCCGGTCATCGCGTCCTCGGCTGCCACGCTGCGCAGCGGGGCCAGCCGCGATCCGTCGGCCACCTCGACGCGGACCACGTCGCCATGCACCTCAACGGCGACCTGGAGTGGCGGTTCGGCGTGGATCAGGGCGTTGGTGACCAGCTCGGTCACGACGAGCTCAACGTCGTCGGTCAGCCCGGCGGCCGCGCTGCCGCTGAGCAGCTGCTGCACGAAGCGACGTGCACGCGGCACGGCATCGCGCTCCGCCTCCAGGCGAAGGCTCTGCTCCACGTCGCCGTGCCCCCTGCCCGGCTCCCCACCTCGGTCCGTTTCTATGTGCTCGATGATGCACCCTAACCGGACGAAAACGCGGCAACGCGGGCTGGCGCGGGTCAGTCCGGCGGCTCGCCCAGGCGGGCCAGCTCGGCGCCGATGTTGCGCCGGGCCGGCTCCTCCCAGGCCCGGGCGGGCGCGGTGCGGAACAGTGCTGTGCGGCCGAGCAGCCCGCGGAGCACGGCCGCGCGGCCCCGGGCGAAGTCCGCGTCGGGGACGTGCGCCCACTCGGCTCGGACGCCGGCGGCGTACGACGTGTAACGAGCAGGGTCGGAGGCCAGCACGCCCAGGTCGGCGTCGCACAGCACGGCACCGTTCCGGTCGTCGGGCCCGGCGTCGTGCTCGGCGGTCAGCCGGACCAGCCGGGCCACCTCGGCGACGGTCCGGTGGGGCAGCCGGAGCACGGACAGCGAGGTCTCTGCCAGGTGGGCGCTGCGCTCCTCGTTGCCCCCAGCACCCGGTCGGTAGACGGCGTCGTGGAACCACGCGGCGATGCGGACGACTGCCACGTCGTCGTCCTGTCCCGCGAGCAGGTCGACCCGGCCCAGCACCTCGTCGAGGTGGACCAGGTCGTGGTAGTGCCGGTGCGGCTCCGCGTAGCGCGCGAGAAGGTCCGCGCCCACGGCCGCCACGTCCCCGTCGGCGCCCGCGGCGGCGAGGGTGCGCAGCCATGCTTCGGCGAGGTGCCTCATGCGACCTCGGCGCTCGCGAGCTCCGTCGGCAGCGGGCGGCTGTGCACCACGGCGAGGCCGGAGACGGCGCGGGTCAGCACGACGTAGAGCCGGCGCAGGCCCCGCGGCTCGGCCTCCACGATCTCGGCGGGCTCGACGACCACGACGTGGTCGAACTCGAGCCCCTTGGCCAGGTTCGCCGGGACCAGCACCAGTCGACTGGCCAGGTCGTCGGTGCCGGGCCGGCCGAGGACATGGTGGTCCAGCTCGTGCCTGGTGAGCAGCCGGGCGACGGCCGCCACCCGCTGGTCGGCGACGATCAGGCCGACCGAGCCGTCGTGGGCGAGAGCGCTCCTTGCGGCGCTGACCGCGGCCCCGTCGAGATCGCTCGTTTCCAGGACGTGCAGCTCGCCGGGGTTGTCACGCACCGAGAGCGGAGCGGCGACGCCCGGTGCGATGCGGGGGAGCAGCCGGCTGGCGAAGTCGATGACCGTGGCAGGGACCCGGTAGCCGCGCTCGAGCACCTCGACCACGGCCTCCGGCTTGCCCAGGTGGCGCAGCGTCGTTTCCCAGTCGGCGGTCGCCCACGGGGTGGTGCCCTGTGCGATGTCGCCGAGCACCGTCGCGGCGCCCGTCGAGCAGCGCCGCCCGACCGCCCGCAGCTGCATCGGGGAGAGGTCCTGCGCCTCGTCGAGCACGATGTGGCTCAGGCTCGGCGACCGGTCGATGAGCTCGGCGGCCTCGTCCACGAGGACTGCGTCGGCGGGGGACCAACGAGCGCTGCCCGGTCCGCGAGGTGGCGTCGCCCAGAGCAGGAGCCGTTGCTCGTCGGCGTCGAGCAGCCCGTCGGCCGCCGGACTCAGCACGTCCGGGTCCGAGAGCAGCGTGAGCACGACGCGCACCGGGTCGGCCGCGGGCCACAGCCGGTCGACCATCGAGCGCACCGGCGCCGAACGGGCGATGGTGTCCTGCACCCGGTCGTCGGGGGACTCGCCCGCCGACTCCATCCTGGTGAGCACCGCATGGGCCAGGCGCTGCGCTAGCATGGCCCGCGCCGCGCCGTACCGCACGTCCCGCGACTGGAGCTCTGCCACGATCTCGGCGAGCTCGTGGGCCGGCACCCGCCATCGCCGCGAGCCGCGCGGCAGCACGAGTGCCTCGGTGGGCGCGCGCAGCTTCGCGTAGACCGCGCGCCGCAGCACCTCTGCCATCCGGGCGTCACCCTTGATGGTTGCGACGTCGGATGCGTCGATGCCTCGCACGCGGACCCGAGTGACGAGCTCGTCGACCGTGACCTGCTTGACCTCGATCTCCCCGAGCGCGGGCAGCACGGCCGCGATGTAGTCGAGGAAGGCGTCGTTCGGGCCGATCACGAGCACGCCGCCCCGGCGCAACCGATCGCGGTGCGCGTAGAGCAGGTACGCCGCGCGGTGCAGCCCCACCGCGGTCTTGCCGGTGCCGGGAGCGCCCTGCACGCACACCGTCTCGGTGACGTCGGTGCGCACGATGACGTCCTGCTCGGGCTGGATGGTCGCCACGATGTCGCGCATCGGGCCGACGCGCGGCCGCTCGATCTCACTGGTGAGGATCTGGCTGCGCTGCACCTGCTCGTCGGGGTCGAGCAGGTGCTCGTCCTCGTACGCCGTGATGTGACCCTTCTCGAAGCCGAAGCGGCGCCGCAGCCCGACGTTCATCGGCTCGGCCCGGGTGGCCCGGTAGAA
>JAVEDG010000437.1 GCA_030841245.1 Actinomycetota bacterium | reverse complement strand
CCCCGGGCGGCAAGCTGCCCCACTCCTGGCCACGTGACCACGCCCAGATCCCGATCAACGTGGGCGACGCGGACTACGACCCGCTCTTCCCGTTCGGCTTCGGCCTCACGTATGGGTAGAGCGGCTTTGCGGATCCGGCTGCTCGGGGGAGCCGTGCTCGCAGCGACCGCCGTGGCCGGCGTGCTCACGCTCGGCGCCGGCACGGCCACGCGGCCGCTCTACAAGGACGCCTCCCAGCCCGTGCCGAAGCGGGTGGCCGACCTGCTCGCGCGGATGACGCTCGCCGAGAAGGTGTGGCAGATGACCCAGGTCGACAAGGGCTTCCTCTCCGCGGACGCGGACATCACGAAGTACAGGCTGGGCTCGCTGCTGAGTGGCGGCGGCTCCGTCCCGGTCCCGAACGAGCCGGCCGCCTGGGTCGCGATGACCGACGCCTACCAGCGCGCGGCGCTGAAGACCCGCCTCGGGATCCCGCTCATCTACGGGATCGACGCGGTGCACGGCCACAACAACGTGATCGGAGCGACGATCTTCCCGCACAACATCGGCCTCGGCGTCACGCGTGACGCTGCGCTCGTCAGGAAGATCGGGCGCGCCACCGCCGAGGAGGTCGCCGGCACGGGGATCCGCTGGACGTTCGCCCCCTGCGTCTGCGTCGCCCGCAACATCCGCTGGGGACGCACCTACGAGTCCTTCTCCGACGAGCCGAAGGTCGCGAGCGCGCTCGGGGCCGCGTACGTCGCCGGCTTCCAGGGCCCGAAGCTCGGCGGCTCGCCCACCTCGATCCTCGCGACGGCGAAGCACTACGTCGCCGACGGCGGCACCGACAAGGGCGTCAACACCGGCGATGCCTCGCTGAGCGACAAGCAGGTGCGCTCGATCTACCTGCCGCCCTTCACGGCCGCGGTGAAGCAGGGCGTGGGCTCGGTGATGACGAGCTTCTCCTCAATCCAGGGGGAGAAGATGCACGCCAGCACGCACTGGGTCACGGACGTCCTCAAGGGCGAGCTCGGCTTCAAGGGCTTCGTGATCTCGGACTGGGCCGGCGTCGCACAGATCGACGGCGACGGGAGCCTCTACTCCTTCGAGGACGTCGACAAGGGGATCGACGCCGGGATCGACATGGTCATGGTGCCGCAGGCGTACCAGCTCTTCCAGGCCGTGCTGACGAACGAGATCCAGAAGGGCCACATCAAGCGCTCGCGGATCGACGACGCGGTGCGCCGGATCCTCACCGTCAAGTTCCAGCTCGGCCTCTTCGAGCATCCGTTCGCCGATCGGGCCGCGACGAAGACGATCGGCTCGAAGGCGCACCGCGCGCTCGCCCGCCAGGCGGTTCGCGAGTCGCTCGTCCTGCTCAAGAACGCCGGCCACGTCCTGCCGCTGAAGAAGGGTCAGCGGATCTTCGTCGCCGGCAAGAACGCGGACGACGTCGGCGCCCAGTCGGGCGGCTGGACGATCACCTGGCAGGGCTCGACGGGGCCGATCACGCCCGGGACGTCGATTCTCCAGGGCCTGAAGCAGGTCGCCGGCAAGGGCGCGCGCATCGACTACAGCCTCGACGGGCGAGGCGCGAAGGGACACGACGTGGCGATCGCCGTGCTCGGCGAGGGCCCCTACGCGGAGTCGAACGGCGACCGCCCCGACGATTACGGCCTCAATCTCGACGCCGCGGACGACGTCGTGATCTCGAACCTGAGGAAGGCCCATATCCCGATCGTCGTGGTGCTCGTCTCCGGGCGGCCGCTCGTCGTCACCAGGGAGCTTCCGAGCTTGAAGGCGCTCGTCGCCGCCTGGCTGCCGGGCACCGAGGGAGCGGGCGTTGCGGATGTCCTCTTCGGCCGCGTGAAGCCGACCGGGAAACTCGCGCGCGTCTGGCCGCGCAGCGCTGCGCAGGCGGCTCTTGCTCCGGGCGAGCCGGGCGCGCTCTTCCCCTACGGCTTCGGTCTGAGCTACCGGTAGGCAGGCCGGATTCGTCCTGCCAGCCGCGAGCAGCAGCCGTAGGATGTCGATGGTGACCGCACGCCTCCGTCTTGTCGGCGTGGTCGGGCTCGGCATCGCCGTGCTCGCTGCCGCCGCACGCCCCCTGAACGGCGAGATCACCCTCGGCAAGGCGTTCGTGGTCCTGGCGATCGTCCTGCCTGCGGCGGTTGCCCCGGCGCTCCTCGTGCGCTACGCCGAGGCCCGTCGCTGGATGCCGTTCTTCCTCCTCGGCACCGTGGTCTTCATCCTCGCGACGGCTGCCGTCGGGCTGCTGGCCACCAAGGTGCCCGTCGGGCCCCTGAAGTCGAAGGGCACCAGCGGGCCCAACACGACCGGCGGAGGCGGTGCGCCGAAGAAGAACCCGACGGTCCCCGAGCATTCCCACTTCACGATCTCGACCGGGATGGTCGTCGTGCTCCTGCTGCTGCTCGCCCTGGTGATCGGCGGGGCGATCGTGCTCGCGATCAGGCGCAAGCCTCCCGCGAGCCCTGTTGCCGCGCCGCGCAAGCTCGTCCCGGAAGCGGACGCCGCCGAGCTCGTGCGCCGCTTCTACTCGCTGATCGACGACACGCTCGACGACCTGCGGGCCGAGCCCGACCCGCGTCGCGCCGTCATCGCCGCCTACGCGCGCATGGAGAACGGCCTCGGCACGCTGGG
>JAVEDG010000126.1 GCA_030841245.1 Actinomycetota bacterium | reverse complement strand
TCACGGCCGTACGACAAGGGCCGTGACGGGTTCGTGCTCGGCGAGGGCGCCGGGATCGTCGTGCTCGAGACGCTCGAGCACGCGAAGGCGCGCGGGGCGCGGGTGTACGCCGAGATCGCCGGTGCCGGCATCAGCGCGGACGCGCATCACATCGCCCAGCCCGACCCGGTCGGGGCCGGAGCCGCCCGGGCGATGCAGTTCGCGGTGGAGAACGCCGGCGCGCAGCCCTCGGACGTCGTCCACATCAACGCGCACGCCACCTCGACCCCGGTGGGCGACACCGCCGAGGCGCAGGCGATTCGCAAGGCCCTCGGCGACGCCGCCGACGGGATCTGCGTGTCGGGGACCAAGTCGATGACCGGGCACCTGCTCGGCGCTGCCGGGGCGGTCGAGGCGATCGCCACGATCCTCGCCGTGCACGAGCGCACCGCGCCCCCGACGATCAACCTCGAGGACCCCGACGACGACGTCGACCTCGACGTCGTCGGCAGCGAGCCTCGGCAGCTGGCCGCCGACGGTGACCTGCTCGCGCTCAACAACTCGTTCGGCTTCGGCGGCCACAACGTCGCCCTCGCCATCAGGAGCGTGACCTCGTGACCGCAGCCCCCGTCGCCCCCGCCAAGCCGGTCGTGCCGCGCGAGGAGGACCCGCGCAACCCGCGCCGCCGGCTGACAGCACTCTTCGACGAGGGCAGCCTCGAGCTGATCACCGCCGAGGACGACTCGGGCATGCTCGCGGGGATCGGCCGGATCGAGGGCGCGACCTCGGTCGCGTTCTGCTCGGACGCCACCATCCAGGGCGGCGCGATGGGCAAGGCCGGCTGCCAGGTCATCCTCACGGCGTACGAGCGTGCGCTCGCCGAGGGTGCGCCCGTGCTCGGGCTGTGGCACTCCGGCGGCGCCCGGCTGCGCGAGGGCGTGGTGTCGTTGCACGCCGTCGGCGAGGTCTTCGCCATCATGACGCGGGCCTCGGGCAAGGTGCCCCAGATCTCGGTCGTGCTCGGCCCGGCCGCGGGCGGCGCCGCCTACGGCCCGGCCCTGACCGACGTGGTGATCCTTGGCCCGGAGGGCCGGGTCTTCGTGACCGGGCCCGACGTCGTGCGCTCGGTGACCGGCGAGGACGTCGACTCGCTGCGCCTCGGCGGCCCGGAGCCGCACGGACGCCGGTCCGGCGTGGTGCACGTGGTGACGGACACCCAGGAGGCGGCCTACACCGAGGCGCGTCGGCTCGCTGCGCTGCTCGGGGACCAGCGCGAGATCGGCGAGGTCGAGGACCGCGACCTGTCCGACTTCCTGCCCGAGTCCGCGAAGCGCGCGTACGACGTGCACCCGATCGTCGAGTCACTTCTCGACGAGGCCACCAGCCTCGAGCTGCATCCCAAGTGGGCCCCGAACGTCACGACCACGCTGGGCCGGTTGGGCGGGCGCACCGTCGGTGTCATCGCCAACAACCCGCTGCGTCTGGGCGGCTGCCTCGACTCGGCCTCGGCCGAGAAAGCCGCACGGTTCGTGCGGATGTGCGACGCCTTCGGCGTGCCGATGGTGGTCGTCGTCGACGTGCCGGGCTACCTGCCGGGGGTGGGGCAGGAGTGGGACGGTGTTGTGCGGCGCGGCGCCAAACTGCTGCACGCGTTCGCTGAGGCGACCGTGCCGCGCGTGACCCTGGTCACGCGCAAGGCCTACGGCGGGGCCTACATCGCGATGAACTCGCGCTCGCTCGGCGCCACCAAAGTGTTCGCCTGGCCGGGTGCCGAGGTGGCGGTGATGGGCGCGGTCGCCGCCGTCCGGATCCTGCACCGGCGACGGCTTGCCGAGCTGGCAGCGGACGTCCGCGGCGAGGTCGAGGTCGAGCTCGCCGCCGAGCACGAGCAGCTGGCCGGCGGTGTCGCCCGGGCTCAGGAGATCGGCGTGGTCGACGAGATGATCGAGCCGGCACACACCCGCTCGGCCATCGCCGCGGCCATCGCCGCTGCCCCGCAGACCCGAGGGAACCACGGCAACATCCCGCTGTGAGTCCGCGTCCGGTCGCAGGTTCGCGGACCCCCGGCAGGGACCTCCGTGTGGCGGGTTGAGCCCCGGTGGAGACGAGCTCAGACGACCTGGTGCAGCCAGCGGACCGGGGCGCCGTCACCGGCGTACCGGAAGGGCTCCAGCTCGGCGTCCCACGCCGTGCCGAGCAGCAGGTCGAGCTCGCGGTTGAGGCTGGTCGCTGGGTCGGACGCAGCGCGGGCCACTGCTGCCCGCAGCCGGTCCTCCCGGACCAGGATGTCGCCGTGCACGCCGGTCGTGGCGTGGAACAGCCCCAGCGCGGGAGTCGACGAGTAGCGCTCCCCCTCGGCGGAGCCGCTCGGCTCCTCGGTCACCTCGAAACGCAGGTGCGCCCAGTCACGCAGCACGGACGCGAGCCCGGCCGCGGTGCCTGCCGTTGCCTGCCATGACAGCTCGGCACGCATGGCGCCGGGCGAGGCCGGCTGAGGGGTCCACTCCAGGGCGACGCGCACGCCCAGCACACCGCTGATCGCCCACTCCACGTGGGGACACAGCGCCGGCGGCGCGGCGTGGATGTAGACAACACCACGAGTCGTCACTGGTCCTCCTTGCTCGTCGCGAGGTGCGCCTTCCCCAGCGGCCTGGCACGAGAAGCAGGTGTGACGACAGTGATGATGCCACATCCGTCACACCAGCACCAGCAGACTGTCCGATTCCGCCCGATTGCACCCGTTGTCCCGGGCGGGGCTGGTCGCCGCCGACTGGGCCTTGGTTTCGGTGAAGTCCACTGCGTGGCGCGCCGATAAGAGTGACAAGAACCCCACCCGCCGGACCGGAAGGCGCGAACCCCGTGCAGAACCCCGAGATGCTCATCGCCGAGGCGTACGACGAGGGTGTCGTCTCCGAGGTGATCCGCCCGGCAGCGATCATCCCTGAGGAGTCGGCCCGGGCTGTGCTGGTGGAGCTCGCCCTCCGCGACGTGCAGAACGGCGGGGTCTGGCAGTCCGAGCCGTCGCTGTGGAGCCGCTACGACCGGCCCTGGGAGGGCTACGGCTCCCCCGGCGGCGCCGAGCTGATCGGCACTATCCAGGTCGCCTACGGCACGCCCACCCGCTACGAGATCACCATCTACCGCGTCACGGTCACCCGCTTCGGCACCGAGTCGGGCTGGACCGTCGAGGCGCTGTGCAACGAGGCCCTCGGGTTCGGCGACCTGGACCTGCCCAGCTGCCCGCGAGCGTCGCTGAACGCGCCGCCCAAGCCGTTCCGCTTCTAGACCGGCAACCTCAGCGGGCGGCGACCGTGACCGTCAGCGTCTTGGCCGACTGCTCCATCACGGCCTTCCCCGAGGTGCAGGTGTAGCTCGTCACCCCGAGCTTGACGGTGTAGGTGCCGGCGTCACGCCAGACGTGAGGCACGACGTAGCTGCCGGTCAGCGCCTTGGCGGCCGGCGGCGAGGTCGCGCAGTTCGCCTGCTTGACCGAGCTGGTGCCGACGCCGTCGCCCCAGTCCTGGAAGGATCCGGCGAGGATCCCCTTGCCATCGGTGTAGCTGACGTGGAACCGGGCCGGCTTGCCCGCGACGACCCTGCTCGGTGCCACCACCTGGGCGGCCAACGCGCCCGAGGGGGCCGGGTCGGCCGGCTTGCCGCCGAGCTTCGTGCTCGTCTTCGTGTCGCCGCTGCCAAGCATCACGATCGCGATCACGGCCGCGGCCAGGCCCAGGACCACGACCGCGGCGATGATCCGCACGGTCCGGCTGCGCCCGGACGGTCCCGCTGGCGAGGGCGCCGTCGTCGATGGAGGATCGCTGGGCGGTCGGGCCTCCGGCAGGGCCGTGGTCACGACCAGCTCGTCGGTGCTGACCTGGACGTCAGCGGTCTTGACCTCGACACCGAGGTCGCGGTCATCACGTGTAGTCATGACACCCTCCCGAAACACAGAGTAGGCCGTCACCGTCGGTTACGTCGGGATACGGCAGAACTGGGAGGTTCTCTCCGTCAGCGGGAGAGCGACTGGGGGACGCCGAGCTCGTCCTCGTCAGTACCCGGCGGGCAGCACAGGTCCACGTCGGCAATGCTGCCGGTGACGTGCAGCCGGCGGGTCAGCGCCATGATGTCGAACACCCGCAGGACCGCCGGCTGGTCCGCAACGAAGTGCACCGCCGCACCCAGCAGGGTCTGGCGGTGGTAGATCCGCAGCAGGCTCCCGACGCCGGTCGAGTCGATGAACGTCACGCCGCGCAGGTCCACCACGAGACTGTCGGCGCCGCGGTTGACGAGCGCCAGCAACCTGTCCCGCAGGATGGCCGCGCTGCTGACGTCGACCTCGCCGGACACCTCGACAACGGTGTGCGCGCCGTGGACCACGGGATCGAGAAGGCTGATCATCGTCCAGCCTCCAGTCGGGTCTGGGACGGAGAAGACGCCGCACTGCCTGGGCGTCTCGTCACAGTAACCCGCCGGACCGGCATTGAGAAGGCTGCAACCGGCTGCAACCAATTGCAGCCGGAGAAGTTCGCCGGTACGGCCCGCCCGGTCAGTGGTGGACCCGAATGGTCCGGATCGCGCTGCCGTCCGGGCGCAGCGTCGCCGAGCCGTGGTACCGCGCGACGTACTCCGCAGACATCCCAGGACGGACTGTGACGTGGTAGCGCCCGTAACGGCCGGTGATGTCACGCGCCACGGCGTACCACGTCCGGTGGCCGACCAGGCGTCCGTAGACCGTGACGTGGCGGCCGCGCAGCCCGTGCGTGTGGCTGCTCAACCGGCCGAAGAACGTCACCGGGGTGTACGCCCGGTAGGTGTCGTGCTTGGCGACGTGGCCCGAGAGGTGCGTGCTCCGGCGGGTCACCGCGTCGCCGCTCACCGTCGTTGCCCCGCCGCTGGACGTCGTACCGCCACTCGTCGTGGTGCCGCCACCCGTCGACGTGGTGCTCGTGCTGATGCCGGCCATCGTCTTGAGCTGGGTCAGGGTGCTGTGGAAGACGTCGATGTCGACCTGCCCGCGGATGCCGGACACCCGGCCGGTGTTGGCCTTCTGCCAGAACGTCCAGCCGGGCCAGCCGCCGGGCACGATCGGGTGCGAGACGCCGTAGTTGGCGATCCACAGCGGGTAGGCATGGAACGCGCTGCTGTTGCCCAGCCGGTCCTGCCAGAAGGACGGTGACGTGTAGATCATCGGCGTGCGGCCGGTGAGCGACTTGACCGTGCCGAGCCAGTTCGCGGTCCACGTGCGCAGCGCACGACGGCCCAGCCCGCCGGTGGACTCCAGGTCGAGCACGGGCGGGAGCACGCCTCGGGCGTGCTGGTCCCCGATGGCCCGGACGAAGAACCGGGCCTGCTTCGCGGCGTTGCCGATCCTCGGGCGGGCGTAGTGGTAGGAGCCGCGCATGATCCCGTTGGCCGCCATTCCCTGTAGGTCACGGCCGAGGTAAGGGTTGACGTAGTTGCCGGCCTCGGTGGCCTTGACGTAGCCGAAGCGCACCCCGTCGGCACGCGCGGACGCCCAGTTGATCGCGACGCCGTTCGGGTGCTGCCAGCGCGACACGTCCACGCCACGCCATCCCGTGGCTGCATCGGCGCGGCCGGGAGCGGCCGCCACCATGGTCACGGTGACCGCGAGCGTGAGCAGCGCGGCCATGGTCAGGAAGGACGCCCGGTGCAGCTCGCCGGTGACAGCAGCAGCTCGGGCCCGGGTGCGAGACCGAGCTGGGGCAGGCAGTGGTGAGAAGAACGATGACATCGGTGGAACCCTCCGAGCCCGCGTTGCGAGGTCATCGCTGTCGGGTTCGGGCGGAGGCTGCCCGACCGCACGGTGCGGTTCCACCCCAAGAGCCGTGGCTCAGATTGCTGCGAATCCCCGCTCCTGCCGACGGAACTGTGGTCCGGACCCGCGGCGGCAGGACTAGGCGTCCGCTCGGTCCATCCACCCATCGGGTGGACACCTATCCCTTCGGCAAGCCGTCCGGGGTTGAGGAGGGTCTGCCCCGGTCAGGAGTCGGCAAAGAATGGCACCCGCGGTAAACCGGTCGGCCGACCCAGTCGTCCCGCTCCCCGGCGTACCGTCCCGGCATGACGCACCCGATCTGGCCGCTGTTCGACCTCCGGATTCAGACGGCGGACCTCGAGCTGCGCCCGGTGCGCGACGCCGACCAGGTCGAGATCGCCGGCGTGCTGCCCGACGACCTGGAGCTGGACCCGTCGGCACACCGGTTCGCGCAGGTCGACGAGCGGTACGGCCGCTCGTTGGTGGTGGCCCAGACCTACTGGCGCCACTACGGGTCGTGGACGGCCGACGCCTGGCGGCTCAACTTCGTGGTCCGGCTCGACGGTGAGCTGGTCGGCGAGCAGGAGCTGGAGGGCAACGACTTCCTGACGACCCGAACGGTCGACACGTCGTCGTGGCTGGTCAGCCGGTTCCGTGGCCAGGGGCTGGGCAAGCAGATGCGGACCGCGGTCCTGGCCCTCGCCTTCGGCCCGCTCGCCGCCGAGGCAGCCATCACCTCGGCCTGGCACGACAACGGGGCCTCGCTCGGGGTGTCGCGGGCACTCGGGTACCAGCCCAACGGTGTCTCGCTGGATCCGCGGGAGCCGGACCGAACCCGGGCGGACACGATGGTGCACCTGCGGCTCACCCGGGCGGACTGGCTCGCCGGCGGGCGGGCGAAGGGTGTCACGATCGACGGGTTCGAGCCTTGTCGACCGCTTTTCGGCCTGGTCGCACGCTGAGTCGCACCCGGCGTACCGCCAGATTTGCTCCCCCACCAGTCGCCGGGTGTTCTAGATTTCGTCCGCGACCTAGGAGCGTGACAGGGCATGGCCAATCAGGAAGAGATCGTCAAGCAGCTCGCATCGACCGACCTGTTCGCCGGCCTGACCCGGCGGGTGCTGCGGCACATCGCCGACGGCGGACGGGTGCGAGAGTTCGGGCCGGGGGACCAGATGACCGCCGAGGGGGACTCGATCTCCGGCTGGCACAAGTTCTCCCCCGACGGGGTCGAGATGTACGTCGTGCTGACCGGCTCCGGAGCGGTGACCGTCGGCGGAGCCACGCACGGCAAGATCGGGCCGGGCGACTACGTCGGCGAGCTCGCCCTCATCGACGGCAACGCCCGCTCGGCGACCATCCAGGCCAGCGAAGAGGGGCTGACCGCGTTCGCCATCAACAAGTGGGCCTTCGACGAGCTGCTCGAGGAGCACCCGCAGGTCGCGGTCCCGATGCTGCGTGTCCTGTGTGCCCGGCTGCGCGCCAGCGAGGCTGAGGTCACCGCCCAGCGGCAGCCCGCAGCCGAGTCGTAGGAGTCGAGCACCCTCGGGCAACCACCCTCGGCGGCGACTGCCTCGCCCTGGGAAGACAATGGTCGAGCCAGGGCATACGACGCGAACCGACAGAGGGAGTCCGCATGCAGCTGCGCACACTCGGACGCACCGGCATCCAGGTCAGCCCCTACTGCCTCGGGGCGATGATGTTCGGCTCCTGGGGCAACCCGGACCACGACGATTCGGTCCGGATCATCCATGCCGCGCTGGACGCGGGCATCAACTTCGTCGACACCGCCGACGTCTACTCCGCGGGGGAGTCCGAGGAGATCGTCGGCAAGGCCTTGCAGGGCCGTCGCGACTCCGTCGTGCTGGCCACCAAGGCCCACGGCTCGATGGGCGACGACCCCAACATGGCGGGCAACTCACGGCGCTGGCTGGTGCGCGAGGTGGAGAACAGCCTGCGTCGGCTGCAGACCGACCACATCGACCTCTACCAGATCCACCGGCCGGATGAGAGAACGGACATCGAGGAGACGCTCGCTGCCCTGACCGACCTGGTGCGGTCCGGCAAGGTGCGGGCCATCGGCTCCTCCACCTTCCCGCCCGAACAGATCGTCGAGGCCCAGTGGGTCGCGGAGCGACGAGAGCTGCAGCGGTTCCGCAGCGAGCAGCCGCCGTACTCGATCCTCACCCGCGGCATCGAGTCCGGCGTCCTGCCGACGTGCCAGGAGTACGGCATGGGAGTCCTCGCCTGGAGTCCGTTGGGCGGCGGGTGGCTGAGCGGCAAGTACCGCCGGGGAACCGACATCGACATGACGACCGGCCGGGCCAGGCGTATCCCGGCCAGGTTCGACCCGTCGCTGCCGGGCAACGCCGCCAAGCTCGACGCGGTGGAGGACCTGGTGGGCCTCGCGGAGGACGCGGGCTGCACGCTCCCCCAGCTCGCCGTGGCCTTCGTGGTGGCGCACCCTGGCGTCACCTCGGCCATCATCGGCCCGCGCACGATGGAGCAGCTCACCTCACTGCTCGAGGGCAGCGAGGTGCTCCTCGACGACGCCGTGCTCGACCGGATCGACGAGATCGTCGCACCCGGTACGAACCTCAACGCCGCGGACGCCGGCTGGGTCGCACCCGCGCTCTCCGAAGCGGGGATGCGGCGTCGACCGGCGAGCGAGCGCAGCGCCGGCAAGCGCGGCTGAGGCTCAGGCCCCCTGCTCCGCCACGTCCAGCTCGACCACGACCTCGGCCACGGCGCCCGGTGTCCAGCTGCGCGACTTCGCCAGCCGCAGCGTCGTGGCCCCGGGCGCCAGCGCGGTGACCACCACGAGACGTTCACCGCCCGCCCCCCGGGCGTCACCAGCCGCGCGGAACTCGTCCTGGTCCACGCGGAGGCGGGCCTGGTCCACGTCGAGGCTCCATCGGTAGCCCGTGGTGGGTGTCTCGGCCAGCCGGATCGACACGGTGTCACCCACCCGAACGCGTTGCGTCGAGCCGGCGGCCGACTCGTCCAGCGAAAGGTCCATCGCTCCTGCCTCGGCTGACCGTGCCCTGCTACTACGCCGTCCCTGACCTGGCCCGGCTGCGCCCCTCGGGTGCGGCAGAACCTTTGCCAACTCATCGGTTGGCCCTCGTGCCTCCCGAGAGTACGGTCCGAATCGAGAGGCAGTCTCGACCAGCCCCCGTTGGCCCCGGTGCCGCTCGGGGAGAGGGGGAGGTAACGCGATGTTCACCGGCTTGCTGAGCAGTGGAGAGTTCTACCACCGTTTCGTCGAGGACCGTCACGACGGCATGCGCCTGGGCCGCCACCAGTGGCTGGACGGCCGCAGCCTGTCGCACATGGTCGAGAACGATGCGGCGGAGATGAGCAAGCCGCTCGTCGACCAGACCTGGGACCGCATCCTGTCGATCCTGGACCAGGGGCAGCTCGGATCGTGCACCGGCAACGCCGGGACGGGGGCGCTGGGAACGCAGCCGTTCTACGACGCGGTCGGTCACGACGTACTGCCGGACCCGAAGGACGAGGCGATCGCCGAGCAGTTCGCCGTCAAGCTCTACTCGGATGCCACGCGCGCCGACGTCTACCGCGGCGAGTACCCGCCAGACGACACCGGCTCGTCTGGCTTGGCCGTCTGCAAGGTGCTGCGCAGCCGGGGAACGATCACCGGTTACCGCTGGGCCCGCTCGCCGTACGGCCTCCTGCGACTCCTGCAGGCCGGCCCGGTGCTGCAGGGGATGCCCTGGTACAACGCGTTCTTCGAGCCGGACAAGGACGGCTTCATCGACGCCAGCCCTCAGTGGTCGTCGAGCGGCCTCGCCGGTGGCCACGAGATCGTCGCATGCGGCGTGGAGATCGACACCCGCGACGCGTTCAACAGCGCGATCATCTACGCCAACAGCTGGAGCCGGACCTGGGGCGACGACGGCTACTTCCGGATGCGGCTGCGCACCTACGAGCAGCTCTCCGGCATCGACCTGAAGCAGTTCCTCATCTCCTGATCAGGACCGCGTCGCAGGTCCGACCTGCGGGCACCTCTTCGCCCGGCGAGGACGTGCGCCGATCTGGCAGTCAGGCGCCCGGATGGTTCTCCGGGCGCCTGCGCTGCAGCATCGGCTGCACGAACCACGACCAGAGCACGAGGAGCAGGAAGACGCCGCTGACCAGGTAGCCGCGCATCTGCCCGAACAGGTAGCCGACGATCAGCAGGAGTGCAGCGGCGATGGCGATCGCAAGGACGAGGATGCCGGCGTAGGCGTAGCGGTTCGCCCGGCGTAGGAGCTCCTCCTTGTCACGACTCCGGAACAGCACCCGGTGCTGTGCCGCCGGGGCGATGAGCAGCGCGGACGCCAGCGCGGCGGCGACCAGGGTCACGAAGTAGCTGGCCCGCTCGAAAGTTCCGACCTGCCCGAAGCGCTGCGCGAACGGCACGGTGAGCAGGAAGGCAAAGAGGAACTGGATGCCCGGGATCGCCACTCGAAGCTCATTGAGGAGCTCGATGAGCTCTCGGTCCACTCGCTCCTTCGGGCTCTCGGCGCCCGAAGAGGCGCCCTCGTCGCTGCCTCGCGTCACACGGTCATGATGCCGGACGGCCGCTCCGGGAGCCCCCAGACACAGTACGGGAGCGCTGGCCGTGCGCTCCCACCGCCCCGGGCGTCAAGCAACATCGAGCGGCTGCCGATGTATCAACGGACCCATTGAGCCATGGATCGGAGAGGACGATGCGCCCGTCTGGATGTCGCGCGCTCTCGTACGCCCTCGACGTGCTCGTGTTCTTCGCCGGCTGCGTCGTCGCAGTGGTGGCCGGCTCGACGGTGACTGCCTCCGGGTCATCGCCTCCGCTCGTGCAGGTGCTGGCGGCGATCGTGCTGGTCGTGGTGATGTCCCGGTTCCCGCTGGTGCTCAGTCAGGGTGCCGGAGATGCGGTGATCGGCTTCGAGGCATCGGTGCTCGTGTTCCTGGCGGTCAGCTACTCCCCGGCGGCAGCAATGGCCACATGGGTGGCTGCCATGGTCGCCGCGCACGGCTGGTCCCGCAAGACGCTCCGCACCCGGATGTTCAACGTGGGGCTGACGACGGTGGGTGGGGCGCTGCTGGTGGGGGTGATCCATTCGTACGTGGTCCAGGAGAACACCATCGGTGAGCTGGTGGCCGTGGTCGCTGGTTGCGCGACCTATTTCGTGTTCGACCTCCTGGTGACCGCCCTGTCGCTCTCGGTCGAGACGTGGACGGCGCCGACCGCGGCGCTGCGTTGGCGATCAGTTCCGCTGGGCCTGCTCTGCTTCGTCGCGGTGGACACGACCGGCTACCTCGCCGCCGTGCTGGCCCGCAGCCAGGCGGCCTGGATGCTCGCGCTGCTGCTGGTCCCGGTCGGGACCATCCTGATCGCCGTACGGGCGGTGAGCGGGGCTCAACTGTCCCAGCAACGACTGGGTGGCCTGTTCGAAGCTGCGACGGAGGCACCGGACTGGTCCGGCGAGGACCGCCTGGAGCAGGCCCTCGTGTCGAAGGCCGAGCGCATCCTTCGCCACACCCACGTCGAGCTGCGCCCGCAACCTCCCGCCGCCGGGGAGATCGGTTGCTCGGTCGCTGTCGACGGTCGTCCGGACCGCTTCCTGGTGGCTCGTCGGGTGGTGAGTGCCGAGCCGTTCAACGACGAGGACGCACGAGCCCTGGAAGCACTGACCGCGGTCGGTGCGGCCGCGCTGACGCGCCAACGACTCGTGCGGGAGATGACCTACCAGGCGCGACACGACCCGCTGACCGGTCTGAGCAACCGGGTGGTCCTCACAGACCGGCTGGCGGAGACGATCACCAGAGCACCAGCCGACAGCATCGCGTTGCTCTACCTGGACCTGGACGGGTTCAAAGGCGTCAACGACCGGCTCGGCCACGACATCGGCGACCAGCTGCTGATCGAGGTCGCACGCCGCATCCGACCCTGCCTCCGGTCGAGCGACACCGCGGCCCGACTCGGC
>JAVEDG010000430.1 GCA_030841245.1 Actinomycetota bacterium | reverse complement strand
CCGCGCTTCTTCGTGGCGAAGCGGACGCTATAGAGTTCCGGCGTCGCGCCGTTAAACTCGGCGGCTGCGAAGGCGTGCACCTGTCGCCACGTCGTGCCGCCGTCGTCGGTCGAGAGAATCTTATTTCCGGCGAGGATGTAGCCCTCTTCCTTGTCGCGGAAGTAGATGTCGTTGATGCTCTCGTCAGTGCCCGTCGTCTGCCGCGCCCAAGTCTTGCCGCCGTCTTCGGTGCGAAAGACGAGCCCGCCGTCGCCCGCCACCCAGCCGCGCTTGTCGCTCGCGAAGTAGATCGCGTTCAAGTCTTTGCCCGCTTCGCCACGCCGCGCCGCGACCCAGCCGCTTTGAGCGGCAACGTGCGCGACGAACGGGATCGCCGCGAATGAGATCGCGACGAACGAGATCGCGACTGACAGACGCGCGTGCCGTCTGCGTGCGCGCGACGAACCGATCAACTCTGCTTTCATGTCGGGAAAGACCCCTCGGAGAAACGTGCTTCACGAGCTTGAAGATCATTCGCGGAAAGAGCGGCGACCAAATTTGTACATGAACTTGTGCCCGTGAGACAAGCGATGAGAGTGGGCGCGTTTGACTCTTATCGTGTCGCGTGTCGAATCGTCGTTGACATCGTCGCCGTCTTTCGTTATAACAGCCGCGCTTTTCAGTCCTGCGAGCGGAAGTCTCACTCCCGTCCGCCAAATTTTTCCGATCCGCACAAAAGGTTAAACGTGAGACGGTCATTCCCCCCGCTGCTCATGCTTTCGCCCGAAAAGCGTCTCGACGCTTTCTCCCGCCCGAGTGTGTCTCGCAACCGGAGCTGATCGCCGTCTTCTCGTGTGACCGCATCTGCGGCTCGCGCACGTCTCGCCGCCTCGACGACCGAAGGGAGTTTGGTCGCACATTCGGCAAGACTGACTAAGGAGACAACCCGATGTCCAAGAAGAGAAAGAATGACGGCACAGGTGTCGGCAGGCGCGACATCATCAAGGCTGGGCTCGTCGCGGGCTCCGCCCTCGTCATCACGTCGAAGAAGAGCGTCGCCGCGCAGTGGGGCGGCGGCGGAGGCGGGAGTTGGAGCGGCGGCTGGGGCTCGTACCATTACACGGACTACCGCAGCGACCGTAGCGTGCAGAGCCCGCCGACCACGCCGTTCGTCGAATCACTCCTCATCCCTCCCGTCCTTCAGTCGCTCTCGTCACTGTCGCCGCCCGCCACAGAGCTGCAAGCCCCCGGCGAGACACCACGCCCCGCGCATCAACGTTGGAGCGAGTTCCTCCCGCAGAAACTCTATGCGCTGCACGCGAACGAATTTCAGTGGAGCTTCCACCGCGAGTTGCCCGGCACGGCGACCGTGTGGGGCTACAACGGGATCAGTCCGGGTCCGACGATCAAGGCGAAGTATGGCGAGCCGTCCGTCGTCCGCATCTTCAACGACCTGCCCGTGAGCCACGTCGGCTTCGGCATCCCCTCGATCATCACGCACCTGCACAACGGTCACACCGCGACCGAATCCGACGGCTTCCCCGCAGACTTCTACGCGACGGGCCTCTTCAAAGATCATCACTACGTGAACACGCTCGCGGGCGGCGACACACACGAAGCGTTGGGCATGTTGTGGTATCACGATCATCGCGTGGACTTCACCTCGCAGAACGTCTATCGCGGGCTCGCGGGCTTCTATCTCCTCTTCGACTCGGTTGACTCCGACAACGAGAACGACACGAACCCGTCAGCGCTCCGTCTTCCGAGCGGGGCTTACGACGTGCCTCTCATCTTCACCGATAAGTTGTTCGACTCGTCGGGCCAGTTGAACTTCGATCAGTTCAACAACGACGGCTTCCTCGGCGACCGCTTCGCCGTCAACGGCAAGATTCAGCCGACCTTCAAAGTGGCGCGGCGCAAGTATCGCTTCCGCATGTTGGACGGGGGCCCCTCGCGCTTCTACGAGTTTTACTTGAGCAACGGGCAGAACTTCACGCAAATCTCAAACGACGGCAACCTGCTGCCCGCGCCGCTCTCGGTGCAGAGCGTGCGGCTCTCCGTCGCCGAGCGCAAGGACGTGATCATCGACTTCTCCGGCATCCCCATCGGCACGAGCGTCTATCTGGAGAATCGGCTCGTGCAGACCGACGGGCAGGGCCCAAGCAGCTACAGCTCGCAGACCGACGCGATGCCCGTCCTGCGCTTCGACGTGGATCGCGATCCGCCCGTCTCGGACGCGAGCCGCGTCCCCGCGACTCTGCGCGCGCTGCCTTCGGCAAACCTCGCCGAAGTCGTCGCGACGCGCTACTGGACATTCGATCAGCAGAACGGTCAGTGGGTCGTCAACAACCGTCTCTTCGACTACAACCGCGTGGACGCGCAGGTCAAGAAGGGCACGGCTGAGAAGTGGGTCATACGCAACGGCAGCCGCCGCTGGTCGCATCCGATCCACATTCACTTCGAGGAGTACCAGATTCTCACGCGCAACGGCGTCGCGCCGTCAGCGCAAGAGCGCGCGCGCAAAGACGTGCTTGAGTTGCACCCGAACGAGGAGGTCGTCGTCTTCATCCGCTTCCGCGATTTCACCGGACGCTTCGTCATGCACTGCCACAACACCGTCCACGAAGACCACGCGATGATGGTCAGATGGGACATCGTGCCTTAAGGCGCGGCGACGAGAGATAAGGAGATAGAAACGATGGACAGAAGAACTTTGCTGACCGCCCACGCCGCTCCCTTCGCCGCCGCGCTCCGCGCGTCAGACGACAACAAGACGCACGCCACAGGCGCGCGCGCAAACTACTTCCCCAACTGCGAACTCGTGACGCACGAAGGCAAGCGCGTGCGCTTCTACGATGATCTCGTGCACGGCAACAAGATCGTCCTCTTCAACTTCATGTACGCACAGTGCGCGGGCATCTGCCCCGGCATGACGGCGAACCTCGTGCGCGTGCAGAAGCTCTTGGGCGCGCGTGTCGGGCGCGACATCTTCATGCACTCGATCACGCTCAAGCCCGAAGAGGATAAGCCCGCAGACCTCAAGATGTACGTCGAGATGCACGGCGTCAAAGCGGGCTGGCTCTTCTTGACGGGCGCGCGCGACGACATCGAAGTCTTGCGCCGCAAGCTCGGCTTCCGCGACCCGAACCCGACGTTCGACAAAGATGTGTCGCAGCACATCGGGCTCGTGCGTTTCGGTAACGAGTCGATAGATCGCTGGGCCGCCTGCCCCGCGCTCGCCAACCCCGAACAGATCGCAAGGTCTGTTCTCTGGATGCAAGCCCCGAACGCGGGTGCTTGATACGAGCGCGATCAGTCGGCAGTAATTGCACACACCTGCGGCGACGAGTTTAGTTCAACTCGTCGCCGCAGGTGTGTTTACATTGTCGCCTTCCGTCTTTCACTTGGTCACGCGATAGACGCGACCTTTGAAGACGACGACGATGCGCTCGCCGAGCGAGAAGTAGTCCGCGAGTTTCGGCTCGCGCTTGATGAGATCGAAGTAGGCTTCGCTGCCGAAGGCAACCGCCGTTTCTGTCAGCTTCGAGTCCGCCTTGAACTCCGCATCCGTCCACACGTCGCCCTCACGCAGATAGAAGGTCTTGCCCGCGACGTTTCGCACCGCGCCGGAGCGACCTTCGGATTCGGCTCGGTCGGCGTCCTTCATCCTCGTCACCGTTACGCTCTCGTGCACCGCGCCCACGCCCGACACCTTCGGCGCAGATGCCGGAGCATTCTTCGCTTCCTTCTCGATCATAGGGATCGGCGTCGGCGCGGGCGTTGGCAGAGCCATCGTGCTCAAGTCAGACACTTGCCTGTTGCCGCCGCCACCGGCAATGCCGCCGACCGTGTCGCGCGGCGCGCGGCTGCGACGCACGCCGTTCGTGATCTGCATCGCGTCGTCGATGTTCGATTCGAGCGCGAGGTAAGACGTGTAAGGCGTGACGATGCCGTAGCGCGTGCCGAGATCGACGATCTCATCGCGCAACTCTTTCTGCTCGCCGTTCGTGCGTATCTGCTCCATCAACCAGCCGACGCGGCGGGTGGCCCACAGTCGCGGCAGGAAGTCGTTGTCGTCAGAGTTTGAGGGGAAGCGCAAATTTTCGTAGGCGAAGCTGCGCGACTGGTTATTCGTCTTGCCCGAAAGTTTCAGGCGGACGTTTTTGAGATCGCTCGCGTTGCGATAGCGACCGATCAAAGTGACCTGCGCGCCACGGAAGAGATCGGGCAACTCGCGCGGATAAAGCAGGTCTGCATCGACGCCGCCCCAGTCGATTGCGAGATCGGTTAAGACCGGATAGTTGACCTTCGAGAAGAAGCTCGAAACTTTAACTTCCAAATCTTCCTTCGGCTCGACGTAGTCTGACGTGCCGCCGTTCTCGGAAGCCAACTTATCGAGCAAGACCGTGTTCACGTCGTAGCCGACGCCGAAGCTAAAGAGTCTCATGCCCTCGCGCCGCTGCGTCCGCGCGTTCTCGATGATGCGCTGCGGGTTGGTTTCGCCGACCGTCGGTAGCCCATCGGTTAAGAAGACGAGCATCTTGGGTCGATCATTGTGATCGAACTGCCTGAGCGCGGCGAGCATCGCGCCGTTGATGTTTGTGCCGCCGTTGGCTCGCAAGCCGTTGACGAACTCGACGCCGCGCGCGCGACCCGTAGCGTTCGCTGCGATGAGGCCACCTTCCATCAAATGTTCCTCGCCCGCGAACGAGATGACGTTGAAGCGATCCCCGTCGCGCAAGGATCGTATGCCGAAGAGGAGCGCGGCGCGCGCCTTCTCCATCTTCCCTTCCTCAGCCATCGAGCCCGACGTGTCGAGCACGAAGACGATGTCTTTCGATGCATACTCGCTCTCCGCCCAGTTGTCCTTCGGCGAGATCGTCAACAGAAAATAACCGTCCTTGCCCGGCTCGCGATTCGTGACAAGCGACATGCCGAAATCCGCGTCCGAGAGCGTGTAGAAGAGTTGGAAGTCCTGCGGCTCACGACCCGCCGCCGACTCGAAAGAGACGCGCGCGCGCCGCTCGTCCGTCTTCGAGCGCGACACGTCAACCGCGTGACTCGGCGAGTAGATGTTGCGCACGGGCTCCTTGCCCTCGATCTCGACCGTGCCTGAGACCTGCCCGATGCTCACCAAGTTATGGCCCGTGCCGAGCGGGTAACGATATGAGACCGTGCCTGATTCGGCGCGCAAGACTTGCGTGTATGTTAGCTCCAACTTTTTATCCGAGTGCGGCGGGATCGGAAAGATGCTCGCCTGAAATAAGTCCTTGCCCGCGTATTCGAGCAGACCGGGATCGCGCTGCCGTCGCACGATCTCGTCGTAGATGCGTCGCGCCTCTTCGCGCGAGCGCACTTCGCCGACGAGCCGACGACTGCCATCCCAGATCGCGAACTCCGAGACGGAAGCCGTCTCCGGCACGGGGAAGAAGTAAGTGCCTTCGAGCACCACGTCGGTGTCGTTGCGAAAGACTTGCTCGACGTGCGTCGTCGCCACCTGCTGCGCGATCTTCGTGTCAACCTTGATCGAGCTGATCGGCAGAGAGCGCGGCAGAGTCCGCTGCACGCATTCCGCGTTGGGCGGACACCGTTGTCGCGGCACGATCACGCCCTGTGCGCGCGTGGGACTTGATGCAGCGAAGGCGACGAGTAAAAGTTGAAGGACGACAAAGACGATGTGGCGTGTTCTGCGCATGGTTGACGACTCCTCAAAGATTTATTGGCGGGCGCGTTCGCGAAGGAGTAACCACGCCGCTCTGTCTGGTAGAACGCGGCGCGCGGATAGTTCTTGCGGGCGCGACTCATTCATTCCGCGAGCCCGCGTTAGCGGGCGGAAGAACGTAGCCCACGGCGTCAGCCGTGGGTAAACGAAAGCTGATATTTTAGAGCCCCTGAAAGGGGCGAAAGAGATTCGACACGTTAGACGACCGCGACTGGTTTTCTTTCGCCCCTGTCAGGGGCTCTCTTCTTTTTACGTACCTGCAAACCCACGGCTGACGCCGTGGGCTACAAATATGCCGCCCCTTTCAGGGGCTCATTGATCGGCTCTGCGCTCGCCGTGTCAATGGAGTCTACTTAGTCGAGCGAGCGCAAGGAAGGGTTGCGGACGGCGACCGAGGCGGCGAAGAGTGCGACGATGGCCCCGCCTGCGGCGAGCGTGTGGGGCGCGCCAAAGTGTTCCGCGCTGATGCCTGCGAAGAAGTTGCCAATGGGGAACGCGCCGAAGAAGGAGAGCATGAACATGCTCATCACGCGCCCGCGCATCTCGTCTGTGACGAGGTGCTGCAAGAGCATGTTGACGACGGCGATTGATGAGACGACGCCGAAGCCGATCAGAAACAGAAAGACGAGCGAGAGGGCCAACACCGTCGAGAGTGAGAAGCCGACGAGGCAGACGCCGAAGACGAATGTCCCGCCGATGACGAACAAGCCTTTGCGGCGCACGTCGCCCATGAGCGTGAGCATCACCGCGCCGCAGAACGCGCCCGCGCCGCCAACGCCCATCAGGAGCGAGAGACCGGAGGCGTCGAAGCCGAACACGTCGCGCGCGAACAAGGGCATCATCGTCATGTAGGGCGCGCCGAAGAGACTCGTCACCGCCGAGAGCGAGAGCAGCGCGAAGACGCGCGGGCGATTGAGCACGTAACGGAAACCTTCTTTGAGATCGCGCCACACCGCGCGCCGATCAACGCGCGCACGCGGCGCGCTCGTCGCAACTTCAGTCGCCGCGCTTGCGACGACGCTCGCCGTCTCGCCCGCCGGTTCGTCCTTCGCAACGACTGTCCCCGCGCTCTCTTCGACAGGCTGCGCGGCGCGACCGCGCTTCGGGATGCGGACGAGCGAGAGCGCGGTGACGATGGCGACGTAGGAGAGCCCGTTGATGAGAAAGCATCCGGCGAAGCCGAACGGCTTGACGGTGAGACCGGCGAGCGTGGGCCCCAGCACGCGCGAGAGTTGAAACTGCGCCGAGTTCAAGGCGATGGCGTTCGAGAGATCGCGCCGACCGACGAGATCAATCGTGATCGCTTGATAAGACGGCGACGCGAGCGCGAAGCACGAGCCCGTGACGAACGAGGCGATGATGATCATCCAGAACTGGATCAGTTGCGACCAGATCAAAAACGCGAGCACGAGCGCGGTCGCGCCCGCCACGATCTGCGAGACGACGAGCAGTCGTTTGCGGTCGAGCAAGTCCGCGAAGACTCCGCCGAGCGGCGTCAACAGAATCGCGGGCGCGGTGGCGGCGAAGCCGTCGAAGCCGAGCCAGAAAGCTGAGTTCGACAGATTGAGCACGAGCCAGCCCTGTGGCATCGCCTGCATCCACGTCCCCGTGTTCGACAGAAACGCGCCCACCCAGAAGAGACGGAAGTTGCGGTGCGCGAGAGCGCGAAACGCCCCGCCGCCGCGCGTGGCATTCTGCTCACCCGCCTCT
>JAVEDG010000072.1 GCA_030841245.1 Actinomycetota bacterium | reverse complement strand
AGCCGAGCTGACGCCTCACCTCGGCCGCCACCCGGCCGCCCTCGGCCCGACCGGCTGTGCGTGGCCCGAGCACCTTCATCACCTGGCCCATTTCCCGCGGATCCTCCACGCCGCTCTCCTGGACGGCCGCGGCCACGACCGCGGAGAGCTCGGCGTCTGACAGCTGCGCCGGCAGGTACTCGGCAAGGACCTCACCCTCGGCGCGTTCCCGGTCCGCCCGGTCCGGGCGGTCGCCCCCGTCGAAGGCCTCCGCCGCCTCCCGGCGTTTCTTGGCCTCGCGTGTGAGCACCGCGACGACCTCGTCGTCGCTGAGCGTGCGCGCCGCCTTGCCCGCCACCTCTTCGTTGCGTACGGCGGTGAGGGCCATCCGCAACGTCGCGGTCCGCAGCTCGTCGCGTGACTTCATCGCCGCGGTGAGGTCTGACTGCAGCCGGTCCTTGAGCTCGGTCATGACACCAGTCTGTCAGCATGGGGTGATGCGACGACTCGCGCTGAGCTCCCTCGCCGCGCTCGCAGCCGGTGCGGCAGGAGTGGGCTACGCGGCCGGTTTCGAGGTGCGGTCCTACCGGCTGCGGCGGGTCGAGGTCCCGGTGCTCGAGCCGGGTGCCCGTCCGCTGCGGGTGCTGCACATCTCCGACCTGCACATGACGCCCGGCCAGGTCCGCAAGCAGCAGTGGGTGCGGTCGCTGGCAGGGCTCGAACCCGACCTGGTCATCAACACCGGCGACAACATGGCCCACCTCGAGACGGTGCCCGCCCTGCTCGACGCGATGGGGCCGCTGATGGAGCGGCCGGGGGCGTTCGTGCCGGGGTCGAACGACTACGTCGAGCCGATCTTCAAGAACCCGTTCCGCTACCTGGTGCCGGACCGGGACCGCCGGCTGCTCCCCGAGTTCACGCTGCCGTGGCAGGACCTGCGCGAGGGTCTGGCGGCTGCCGGCTGGGTGGACCTGACCAACGCCCGGGGCCGGATCAAGGCCGACCACCGCGAGGTGGAGCTGGTCGGCACGGACGACCCGCACATCTTCCGCGACCGCTACGAGGAGGTGTCCGGGCCGGCCGACCGGGCCGCCGACCTGCGCCTGGGCGTGACCCACGCGCCCTACCGTCGCGTCCTCGACGGCATGGTCCGGGACGGCTTCGAGCTCATCCTGGCCGGGCACACGCACGGCGGTCAGCTGTGCGTCCCGGGCGTGGGCGCCCTGGTCACCAACTGCGACCTTCCTCGCCAACTGGCCAAGGGCCTGTCCCG
Organism: Actinomycetota bacterium; assembly: GCA_030841245.1. Taxonomy (GTDB): domain Bacteria; phylum Actinomycetota; class Actinomycetes; order JACCUZ01; family JACCUZ01; genus JAVEDG01. Next base: position 1,367 of record JAVEDG010000072.1, on the reverse strand, counting down.
CCACGAGTTCGGCGGCCGTACGTCGTGGCTGCACGTCTCGGCCGGGCTCGGCACCTCGCCGTACGCTCCGGTGCGCTTCGCCTGTCCACCGGAGGCGACCCTGCTGACCCTCGTGGAGCGCCCGGCGACCTGACCGGTCCGTCGCGACCGGCCTGCGCCGGGGAACGGGCTGGCACGAGCGGGCCGCACCTGGCGTTAGACTGGCGACCGATCCCACGGGGTGTAGCGCAGCTTGGTAGCGCGCTGCGTTCGGGACGCAGAAGTCGTGGGTTCAAATCCCGCCACCCCGACCAGAAGTGACAAGTTGGAACCACCGACGTGCGAGAACACCCTGTAGCCCTCACGGCTGCAGGGTGTTTTTCGTTGCCGAGGACCAGTTCCGGCAGTGGGAGGAGCGGCCAGGTGGGCCGTCTGTAGCGCCTGGAAGGCGGACGTCCGATCGGCATCGGTGACCTTGATCAGCCGGTCGGGCGCCTCGGTGATCTCGCCGGTCAGGACCGGCCGTTCCTCGATCTCATCGATCTTGAGCGCCGTGAAACAGGCTTGGTTGTAGGCACGGCGTAGCACATCACCACCTATCGCGTACGCCTCGCCACAGTCCGCGACCAGGCGTAAACCGGCCTCCAGAGCCTCCCGGCGCATGTCGGTGATTCGGCCGAGCTGGGCGATCTCCACGTCCACTTTGGTGAGTTCTGCCGCCAGCTGTGCCTGTTTGCTACGAGCGATGTCATCCGGGATCACCCCGTCCATCGCCTTCTCTGCCCACTTGAAGCGCTCGCGATTGAGCTGCTCCGAGCGGTGGCGCAGGCGGGAGATTTCCTCCTTGGCCCGTACGACTCCCTCGTCGAAGTCAGCCAAGAGGTTGGTTCGCAGGTCATCGATCGGCATGCCCGGCCGCTCGTCGCGCCACTGTCGCTCGACGGCTTCCTCGACTGCCCGAGCCGGTAGATACCGCTGGGTGCAGGTGGTCCGCTTGGAGTGACGACCGAGACAGAAGAAGTACTCATAGGCCTGACCGGCCCTGCTGGTCGAAACACCGAATCCGAGTCGGCTGCCACAGCGACCGCAGACCACGCTGCCAGTCAGGTAGTGACGGCGCCGGTAGGACCGCTCACCCGATAGATGATGATCTTTGAGGACGCGCTGAACGGCATCGAAGGTCTCGATGTCGACCAACGGCGCGTGCTTGCCTTGGTTCTCAACGCCGCGGTAACGGACAAAGCCGATGTAGTAGCGGTTGTGGAGGATCTCGGAGATCTTGTTCGCCGGGAATGGCCGAGCCGCCCGCTTGCGAGTCGGTCGTTGCATAAGGCCGCGACTTTCGAGCTCGGCGGCCAGCGAGTGGAGCGTCCAGTCGCCCGTGGCGT
>JAVEDG010000449.1 GCA_030841245.1 Actinomycetota bacterium | reverse complement strand
TGGGCAGCCTCGATGAGGACTCCCTCCAGAGCGTCATCCGGCCTGCGTCTATCTCGTCAGCCAGGTCAATGCTTCCTGGTCGCTGCGCCGCTCCTGCGCCTCGCGTTCGAAGAGCGCCTCGGTCTTGGTCAGGATGAGCGTGTACGGCCGGCCGACGCGCCGGGTCTGATGTCGCACCGGGAGCTCAGCCGTGTCGACCCGCTGATGCACGTGGCGACGCCGGTCCTTTGCAAGTGGCCACTCGTAGATCTTCCGGTCCGGTGCCGCGAGGAACCCGCGGAGCGCACCGCAGAGGTCGCATTCGCACCCGGCGGGCAGATCGAGCGACCAGTCGACGCCTGATCGCTCGGGGCGCGCGAGACGGGTGGCGAGGATCGCGCGGCAGTGGGCCGCGACGGCGTCGACGCCGACCGCACCCCATTCGGATCTGGGAGTCGCGCGCAGGGCGCTGGTGGCACAGCCGAGGAGGCTGTCGTCGCGGCACAGCCGCTCGACCGCGCCGTCGCGCACGTCGCCCGCGTCAACCGACGCTGCGCCCTGCAGGATCGCTGCGACGGGCGTTCCAAGCTCGCGCAGCGCGTGGTCGCGCTGGCTCGGTGACGACATCTGGAGATCTCGGTCGATCGCGTGGGCGGCCCATCGCCACGCCGCCTCGACCAGGCGGCGAGACGCTGACGCACCGGGGTCGCCGGTGTCCCGCAGTGCAAGGCAAAGGCGCGGCAATGACGCCATCCATGCAGAGGTGTCCTGGTCGGCGACATCGTGGCCCCGCGACAGCGAGCCGGACCACAGCGCCACAAGCTCCGCTGCCCACTCCTCGCCGCACGAACCGGCGACTGCGCTCAGCGCCTTGGCGTGGCTGGCGCCGAGCGTCTGCAACCGAAACGGTCGCAGCAACATCGTGGCCAGCCGCGGCTCGTCGAGGTTCCGCGCGACGCGCAGCGCCTTGGCGAGAAAGCTCTTGGTCTCAACCTGCGCGGCGACCCTGCCCCACAACGGCACCAGCGAATCGGCGGCCTTCCGGGCGGATGTCAGGTCGCCCTGGCGTATTCGGGCCGCGAGCTCGTCGAGCGCCCACGACGGAGCCGCCTCGGCCTGCACGACGAACGCCCGGCTACGGGGCCACACCACGACGGCACCGCGGTGATACCAGCGGTCCAGCGTGTTGCCCCAGTTGCCCATGTACCCCTCGTACTCCGACGAGTACGGGTCGAGGTCGCCCGACGGCGTGCTGGCACACAGCTCGCTGCCGCCGACGGCGAGGTTCACGGCCACCGGCCGACCGCCTCGGTGGTCGATCCAGCTCTCGAGCCTGACCTCGGACTCGATGAGTTCCTCGAGCTCGTAGTCGTCGCTGCCGTCTGCGTCGAACGCGTCGTCGCCCCAGTCGTCCGAGCGGCTCCAGCGCCGGTAGCCGCGCTCGGGCTCGTAGGCGCTCCATGTCTCATGGACGTCCGCCAGCGCAAGCGTGTGATCGCACTCGGCCGTCTCCGCCGCCGCAGCGAGCAGGATCGCGCGCTGCGCGTCGGTGCCTTTCAAGCGCTGCCAGTCGAGGCCGCGGCGCGTGTACTCGTGGTCGAGCAGGTACACCAGGCGATCAGGGCTCTCGGATGACGCGAAGTGCTCGGCGAGGCAGCGCGCCAAGTTGTCGACGACCTCCGCGTCGAGGCCGGCGCCCGACGCGGCAGCTTGGGGGCGCAGAAGAAGGTTGTAGGTGAGCACGATGCGGTGGCCGGACGTGACCGGTTTGATCTGGTGTCGGCAATCGCTGTAGAAGGCGACGAGCGACAGCGCCTGCTTGGAACCGCGATAGGTCGCGGTCTCGCCGCCGTGCTGCACCTCGAGCGCACCGCCCTTGAAGCCGGACGGCAGGCCGACGACGAGCGACGCGATCATCGCGTCGTCCTTCTCGGAGTCCTGGTGCTGGACGAAGAACTGGCCGCGCGCGTACACCAGCATCGAGTGCAGCTCCCCGCGCAGTTCGCTGCCGGCAGGCAGCCCGAGATCCCGGCCGAGACGGTCGAGCGCTGGCCGGAGCGTCTTGTTCCATCTCCGCGCGTCGATCTTGACGCGGCTCTTCGGGATCTCCCAGGTGTCCCGGACCCCGCGATCGAGGATGGTGTGCTCGCCTTGCCCGTATCGCGCCGGACGCGCCACGTGGCACAGCTGCCGTGCCTGCGCCTGCGACACGGGCAGACTGATCGGCCCAACGCCCCGCACCTCGATCTGCAGATCGCTTGTCGGCGCGCTCCTCGATGCGCTGAACGCCGCCGGTGAAGCGGCGGCGGCGAGCAGGGCAGCCAAGTCATCGCGGGCGGCGGTCATGCGTCGGTACTTCTACACCGCCCCGACGCCGGTCGCTGTCGTCGAACGCCCAGCCGCCAGGCTGGAGGCGGCGTCCAGCGTGGCCCGCGGCTATCGATGCGATCGGCGCCGCAGAATCGGCGTGGCTCATCAGCTAGGCATCGTGCGCTTCAACTACGGGCGCAGCTATCTCGAGCGACCCGATGCGA
>JAVEDG010000017.1 GCA_030841245.1 Actinomycetota bacterium | reverse complement strand
GCGCCAGAGCACGCGACTGGCTCGCCCAGGCTGCAGACCGGGCAACAAAGCTTGGATCGCCCGAGCAGGCCCTGGTCCTGGGCGAGCAGGCCCTTGCCATCACGCCGGCCGGTGAGGAACGCGCCGCGATCCTGCAGGGCGCCGCACGAGCCGCAATCGACGCGCTCAAGCGCGATGAGCAGATCGCCTACCTGCAGGAGGTTGTCACCATCCTCGGAGGGGTCGGCGACGTCGACGCGGAGATGGCAGCCATGGGCGCGCTCGCCACCGCGCTCGGTGACCAGGACCGGGTCGACGAGCTCAGGTTGGTGGTCGAGCAGATGCAGGGGCGGCTCCATACCACGTCCGACGACCTGGCCCACGCCGAGTACGAGCAAGCCTTGTGCTACGTGCGCTTCTTCGACTCCGACCTCGACGGATCTCTGGCCGCCCTCGACCGTTCCCTCGCCCATTACGAAGCCGCCGGCGCGTGGGACCGGTTCCACAAGGCGCTGGGGAACCGAGCGAACGTCCTGGCGGGCCTTGGGCGACACCGCGAGTCGATCACACTGCGCCGCGGCATGCTTGCGATCGCGACGGAGGAGAACGATCTGCGAACGGCCGCGCTCGTGCTGGTGGGTCTGGCACTCGAGGCGGAGGAATGGGTCCAGGCGTACGACCAGTCGCTCGAGGCTGCCGCATTGGCCCGGCGCGGTGGCTGCGGTGGCCCCGAGATGACCGCGCTGGCCAACGCCGCCGAGTTCTCGGTCGAGATCGGGGCCTGGTCGACCGCCGACGAGCTGCTCGCGGACCTGGAGTCCCGGTCGGGGCTGCCCCAGCAGCTGTCCGACGCCGTCTCGCTCGACGCCGCCCTGCTCGCGGCGTACCGCGGGGACCAGGCCGGCGCCCGCGCAGCGATGGCTCGGGTCAGCGAGGCAACGTCGAAGTCGCCCAACACGACAATCCTGGCCTGGTACCGGAGAGTCCGGTCGGTGCTGCTGCTCCTGGAGGGAGACCTGACGGGAGCGTTCGACGAGGCGATCGGTGCCGTTGAGGCCGAAGCGGTATCGGGTCCGAACAGCTTCATCGCGGCTGCTTTCGCGGGCCGTGCAGCGCTCTGGCTGCGCGACCCGGACCGGGCACGGCAGGCGCTGTCGCGGATGCCGGCCGAGGACAAGCGTTGGCATCTGGCCGCACGTCGGGCCCTCGAGGCGGGTGTGGCCGCGCTCGAAGGACGCGCGCGCGACGCTGCGACGGTGCTCGACAGCGTGCTGGCCGGGCGACTCGCTGCCGGTGACCCGTTCACACACGCCTTGATCACGCTGGACGCCGCCGCTGTGCTTGCGGACGAGCTGATGCCTGAAGGCGTCATTGCGGCGGCCCGGTCCTACCTGACCGAGCTGGGCGCCGAGGCTCTGCTGGCCCGGCTGACCCTGGCCGACGTACGCACCTGATCCGCCCGATCCTGGTCCACCTGGCTGCACCGCTTTGAGCGTGGCAGCACCCTGGCGCCTTCAGACCGGCGGCTAATCCGTCGAAGTCCGGATTGCAGGGGCCTGTTCGTCCGCCGAGCAAGACGTGGGGATCCACCGCGATGCTGCAGAGTCAAGCGCTGCGCTTCCTGATCGTGGTCTGCGCCGTGAACGGTCTGATCTGCACGGTGGCGCCCATCATCGTTCTGCTGAGGCCCGACGGACCCGACGAGCCGGTCGGACGTTTGATCATCGCTGCCGCGATGATCGCCGCGTCCTTGACACCGGTCCAGTGCGCAGCGCTGGCTGTGGTGCTCAGGCCACGCGTGCGTGCCCTGCTGGTGTCCAGAGCGTCGCGCCGAGAGATCGAGCGGGTGCTCCGGGACGCCAGCATCCGCACCGTGTTCCAGCCGATCATCGACCTGCAGAAGGGCTGCGTCGTGGGCGCCGAGGCACTGACTCGGTTCGCTGGAGGACCGGATCGCACCTCCGACATGTGGTTCGCCGCAGCTCACGGCGTCGGTTACGGGCTCGAGCTCGAGGAGCTCGCCCTCAGGTCGGCACTGATCCGGGGCGTGGGCATCCCGCCAAGCTGCTACGTCGCGCTCAATGCTTCGCCCAGCGTCCTGACCAGCGGCCGACTGATCCCGTTGTTGGAGGAGTCCGGGTTCCCTCTGGATCGCATCGTCGTCGAGATCACCGAGCATTCGTCGATCGCCGACTACGAGCCGGTTCGAGCGGCTCGCGAACAGCTGCGCGGACGCGGAGTCAGGGTGGCCGTCGACGACGCCGGATCGGGCTACGCCTCGCTACGGCACGTGCTCGAGTTGGCCCCGGATCTGATCAAGATCGACCGGAGTCTGATCTCCGGTGTCGATGCGGACCCCGTACGCGGGTCCATGGTCGCGGCGGTGCTCATGTTCGCCCTGCAGTCGGGCGCCTCCGTCGTCGCCGAAGGAGTCGAGACGATCGCCGAGCTCGATGTGCTGCGCGAGCTCGGTGTCGAGCACGCGCAGGGCTATCTCATCGCCCGACCCTCGAGCGACCCCCACGACTGGGCGCGCTGGCGGGCTCCGCTGCCGACGAAGCCAAGCGGGAGCCGGACATCGGCCTCATCCCGCCGGTCGAGCAACAGAGGCAGCGCGGCCGCACCGGCGGCGTGACGCAGCGATAGCGCCGACAGCTACGAACCGCCAAGCGCAGGCGGTCTCTACATCACGCTGCCCTCCGGACGGACCTACCACCGGCCGGCCGATCCCGTACTCGAGGACTTCACCGACGCGAGCGAGTCGAGCGACGGTGCAGGCTCGGAGAACGTGGACGGCACGACCGAAGGCACCGACGACGAAGGCGACACCCCGCCGTTTTGAAGGCTGGCGGCGTACTGTCACTGCAGGTCCACGGGTTCGGTGGGGTAGGGAGTGGATGGTGGCGCGGCCGGCGACCGAGTACGCCAAGAGCGGCCCGGTGAACATCGCCTACCAGGTCGTCGGCGAGGGTCCCAAGGATCTGATCCTGGTGCCCGGGTTCGTCTCACATGTCGAGGTCGCTTGGGAGGAGCCGCGGTTCGCGCACTTCCTCGAAAGGCTGGCGTCGTTCTCGCGGCTGATCATCTTCGACAAGCGAGGGACGGGCATGTCAGACCCGGTCTCGAGTCCGCCGTCGATGGACGAACGCATGGACGACATCCGTGCGGTCATGGACGCGGCCGGGTCGCAG
>JAVEDG010000014.1 GCA_030841245.1 Actinomycetota bacterium | reverse complement strand
GTTGCCGAGGAGGGTGGCGGCCAGCTGATGCCGTCTCCGAGCGCCAGCGCGACTGGCACCGGCCCGGCCACCACGTCGAGCTCCTCGACCGCGCCTCGCCCGGGGACATCGGCCCAGCCGGGCGATGGCGCTACCTCCCCGCCAGCCGCGGGCAGTGGCACGGTCGAGAGCCCGAGCAGCAGGCCGACGGCCTCGACGTCACCGTCGCCCGAGACGTCTGCCCCGAGCCCCACCGCAACCTCGGTGACATCGACGACCACGCCGTGACGTGCCGCAGGTCGCGTGTGTGGGGCCAGGTCTGAGCCGGCGGGCGCGGATCCAGCAGGCTCCCCCGCCTGGACTCGAACCAGGAACCTGCCGGTTAACAGCCGGACGCTCTGCCAATTGAGCTACGGGGGATCGGGCCGGCGCAGCGACCGCGGGAACCAAGGCTAGCGCACGGGCTCGCGCTCCTTCCGGCCCTGTTCAGAGGTGTCGCGCGGGCAGCCCGGGGTATGCGTGCGAGGACAGGGCAGCTCGGGACCTGGGCTGCAGGATGTGCATGCCCGGCGCCCGACCGGACCTGCACGACAGTTCTGTCGACCACTGAGGGGTAATCATGCGCGCCAAGATCGTCTTCGTCAGCGGCTTCGCCACCGGCTACGTGCTCGGCAGCCGGGCGGGTCGCGCCCGTTACGAGCAGATCGCCGCCGCGGCCCGAGCCTTCGCCCGCAACCCCAAGGTGGCGAGCACGACCGGCCACCTCCAGCACCAGGCGAGCGAGGCCCTCGCGACGGCGAAGGACAAGGCTGTGGGTGCCATCGGCGACCGGCTGCAGGAACGGCGGCCGAGCTGGCTGCCCGGCGGTGGCGGGGCCCGCACCTACGAAGGAGAAGCGACGGTGGCCGCCGACGGCTGGCCCGCCGGCAGCAACGGCCACGTCGGCCCCTGAGCCGGGGGAACGGCGGTGGCCCGGTTACGGCGCGTGGACTGTGCGGGTCCCGGCATCAAGCGGGTACGCCGCGGCCGCGGCTTCTCCTACGAGTGGCCTGACGGGGCCACGGTTTCTGACACCAAGGTGCTCGAACGTATCGGCGCGCTGGCCATCCCGCCCGCCTGGTCCGACGTCTGGATCTGTCAGCTCGCCAACGGGCACATCCAGGCGGTCGGCAGTGACGCCGCGGGCCGGCGGCAGTACCGCTACCACGACGAATGGCGACTTCAGCGCGACGCGGCCAAGCACGAGCGGGTGCTCGACTTCGCGCGGCGGCTGCCCGCCGCCAGGGACACCGTCACCGAGCACCTCGAGACCCGTGGGCTGACCGAGCGGCGGGTGCTGGCGGCAGCCTTCCGGCTGCTGGACCTCGGCTTCTTCCGGATCGGTGGCGAGAGCTACGCGGAGGAGAACGGCAGCTACGGCCTGGCCACGATGCGCCGTGAACACGTCACCGTCACCGGGGACCTCGTCGTGTTCGACTACGTGGCCAAGAGCGGGAAGGCTCGCGTCCAGGCCGTCGTCGACCCCAGCGTCCGCAAGGTGGTCCGCTCACTGCTCGCCAGGGACAGCGGCGGCGAGGAGCTGCTGGCTTACAAGAAGGACGGCGAGTGGCGCGACGTGTCGAGCAGTGACATCAACACCTACCTGCAGGGGGTCATCGGCTCCGACGCGAGCGCCAAGGACTTCCGCACCTGGCACGCGACCGTGCTCATGGCGGTCGGCCTGGCAGTCTCGACTCGGGCGCCGACGTCGGTGAGCGCACGCAAGCGCGCGGTGAGCCGGGTGGTCTCCGAGGTGGCGGAGTACCTCGGCAACACGCCGGCGGTCTGCCGCTCGTCGTACATCGACCCGAGGGTGATCGACCTCTACGACGACGGCGTGACGATCGCACGGTCCCTGGAGCGACTGGGGGCGGACGCCGCGTTGGGCCAGCCCGCGACGCACGGCCAGGTCGAGGCCGCGGTGCTGCGGATGTTGCGGACGCCGCGCCGCGCCGGCCGACGAGCGCGAGCGGCGTAGCGCGACTCACTCACCGAGCTCGTGCCGGAGCTCGCGCATCCTGGCGTCCAGCGCTGCACGGACCTCGGCGTCGCTGGGGTCCAGCCCCGCGTCGACCACCACCTGCCAGTCCAGCTCGTCGCTGTCCTGCTCCCGTCGGGCGACGAAGCGGGCCCCGCCCCGGTCGCCGACACGCACGTGCCGGCTCAGGACGATGCTCGCCATCACCCGTTCGCGGACGGTCTCGGGCAGGAAGCCGGGTTCGTCGAGCACGAACCGGTGACGGTGCGACCCGACGAGCTCGTCGACGGTCAGCAGCCGGCTGTCCGCGTCCCACTCGGCGTGTGTGGTGGCAGCCCACGAGATCCGGTTGCCGTCCGCGAGCAAGGCCCGATCGGTCGCAACCAGCCAGCTCCCGTCCTCGAGCGAGGCAGCAGACAGCACGCACTCCCCAGGAGTGAGGTCGAGCCCGTCCCGGACCTCGTCGGGCAACCGCTGACGCCTCCTGCGCACGGCCGCCGAGCCTACGCCCGCGCGCTACCCGAGGTAGTCGCGCAGCTGTGCGGACAGGTGCGGGTGGCGCAGCTTGGCCAGGCTCTTCGCCTCGATCTGCCGGACCCGTTCGCGGGTGACGCCGAAGGCGCGGCCCACCTCTTCCAGGGTCCGCGGCTCGCCGTCGGTCAGGCCGTAGCGCATCCGCACGACCTGGCGCTCGCGCTCACCGAGATGACCGAGCACCTGCTCGACATGGCTCTGCAGGAGACCGACGGACACCTGGTCCGCCGGAGCGACCGACTCGGCGTCCTCGATCAGGTCGCCGAGCTCGGAGCCGTCCTCCTCGCCGACGGGCGAGTGCAGGGACACGGGCTCCATCGCGAGCCGACGGATCTCGGCCACCCGCTCGGGCGGCAGGTCGACCCGCTCGGCGATCTCGGCGGCCGTCGGCTCGCGGCCCAAGGTCTGCAGCAGCTGTCGTTGTGTGCGCAGGATCCGGTTGACGGTCTCGACCATGTGGACCGGGATACGGATGGTGCGCGCCTGGTCGGCGACGGCCCGTGACACCGCCTGCCGGATCCACCAGCTCGCGTACGTTGAGAACTTGTAGCCCTTGGTGTAGTCGAACTTCTCCACGGCACGGATCAGCCCGAGGTTGCCCTCCTGGATGAGGTCGAGGAAGGGCAGGCCGCGACCGGAGTAGCGCTTGGCGATGGAGACGACCAGGCGAAGGTTCGCCTCGATCAGCTGCTGCTTGGCCCGGTGGCCGGTGGCAGCGATCGTGGTCAGGTCTTCGATCATCTGGTCAGCGAGCGGCTGCGGGGACGCCAGCCGTTCACCGGCGAAGACGCCAGCCTCGACGCGACGGGCCAGCTCGACCTCGAGCTCCGCGGTGAGCAGAGGGACCCGTCCGATCTCGCGGAGATAGACCCGCACCAGGTCGGTGGACGCCGACGTCCCGATGTCGTCGAGAGGCGCCGGTTCCTCCTCGGCGGCCTCTCGCGCGAGGTCCTCCGCGGACGGCTCGTCAGCGACGACCTCGACGCCCGACTCCGCGAGCCTGCGCACGATCTCGTCGATCGCGTCTGCCGCGAGCCCGGCCGCGTTGACCTCGGTCGCGATCACCTGGGAGGGGAGCGGGCCTGACTCGCCGCGGTCGCGCAGTAGAGCGACGACGGTGCCGACGTCGGGACCGCCGCCCGGTAGGACCAGGACCTCCCCCACGGGCCCCAGTCTGCCCCTCGCGGTCCCTCCCGCGCCGATCTTTTGCCCAGCCATGGCAAACCTGTCCACGGGCGGAGCAACGGTGTCACAAATGGTCATGCCCGACAGGAGCACCCAGGTGCGGGTGCAGATACGCCCACGCGCGCCGGAAGTCTCAGAGGGTGCCGATCGCCCGGTCCCGCAGGGCCCGGCTGTGGGCCTCGAGCGTCACCAGCTCGCCGAAGAGCCGGTTGTACTCCACGCTGCTCTCGACGGGGTTGAGCCGCTGCAGCCGGGACTTGACCGCGGCGATGCGCCGGTTGACGTCGAGCTCCTCCAGCCGGCTGACCACCTCGACGGCGTAGCGCGACTTGGCTTGCTCCTCGGTGGGGATCGGTTCGACCGCGAGCTCGCGCACCAGCCGGCGTACGGCGTCGTCCTGGGCCGCGGTCTCGACCCGGGACACCCACTCGCCTCCCCCCTGAGCCGAGTCGGCCACACCTCCGGCGGCCAGCACGGCGTCGCGCACCGCGGCGTAGGCGACCGCGGTGAAGACCACGGCGTCCAGCTCGTCGAACGACGGGCCCACCAGCTCCGGCGCCTGCAGCACGACCTTCAGTGTGCTTCGCTCGAAACGGAGCGCGGCGTCGTTGGGGTCGGGCGGCCGGATCGCGTTGCGACGCCCGATCTCGCGTAGGTCGCCGCGGGCCTGGGTGACGAGCTCGTCGGGGTCGGCCAGGCCGACCCATCCCGCCAGCTGCCTCGCGTAGTTCATGCGCAGGGAGACATCGCGGATCCGTCGTACGATGTCCAGCCCCGCCTTGGTCGCCTGCGTCCGGCCCTCCGCCGTGTCGAGGTCGTAACGGTCGATCAGCGAGCGGATGGCGAACTCGAAAAGCGGGATCCGCGACGCGATGAGGTCACGCACCGCGAGGTCGCCCTTGGCCTGCCGCAGCTCGCACGGATCGGCGCCGGAGGGCTCGACGGCGACGAAGGTCTGCGTCGTGAACCGCTCGTCGAAGGTGAACGCCCGCTCCGCCGCCTTCTGCCCGGCCGAGTCGCCGTCGAAGGTGAAGACGACCTCACCGCGGAACTCGTTCTGGTCCATGAGCAGCCGACGCAGCAGCTTGATGTGATCGTCGCCGAATGCCGTGCCACACGTGGCGATCGCGGTCTCGACGCCCGCGAGGTGGCAGGCCATCACGTCGGTGTAGCCCTCGACCACGACGGCCTGCAGCCGGCGGGCGATCTCGCGCTTGGCGAGGTCCACGCCGTAGAGCACGCTGGACTTCTTGTAGATCGGTGTCTCAGGGGTGTTGACGTACTTGGCCTCGATGCGGTCGTCGTCGAACAGCCGGCGGGCGCCGAAGCCGATCACGTCCCCCGAGATGTCGCGGATCGGCCACAGCAGCCGCCCCATGAAGCGGTCGATCGGGCCGCGCTGGCCTTGTCTGGCCAGACCCGCGGTCACCAGCTCTTCGGTGGAGAAGCCGCGCCCGCGCAGGTGCTGCACCAGCTGTTCCCAGCCACGCGGGGCGAAGCCGACCCCGAACGTCGCCGCGGCGCCGCGGTCGAACCCGCGCTCGGACAGGAACTGCCGCCCGACCACGGCCTCCGCCGTGTCGAGCTGCTCGGCGTAGAACTCCGCTGCGGCGAGATGGGCCGCCACCAGCCTGGACCGCTGGCCCTGCTGCCGGCCGGGGACCTGGCCGCCCTCCTCGTAGCGCAGCTGCACGCCGTAGCGGCCGGCCAGCCGCTCCACGGACTCGGCGAAGGACAGGTGGTCGACCTTCATCACGAACGAGATGACGTCGCCGCCCTCCTGGCACCCGAAACAGTGCCAGCTGCCGACGCTGGGTCGCACGGAGAACGACGGGGTCTTCTCGTCGTGGAACGGGCAGAGGCCCTTGAGGTTGCCGCCGCCGGCGTTGCGCAAGGTGACCTGCTCGCCGATGACCTCCGCGAGGTCGGCGCGCTCCTTGACCAGCACAACGTCCTCGTCCCGGATCCGCCCAGCCACGCGGGGAGTCTACGTTCCCCGACTCTCGGCTCGGGTCGGCTCAGTCACAGCAGCCGCCGGATCCGCGCCGACCTGCTCGACGATCTTGAGGCATTGCGACCAGCTGTCCAGCGTGCTGATGCTCAAGATCATCTCCAACTACTCGATCTTGAGACAGCTGCC
>JAVEDG010000450.1 GCA_030841245.1 Actinomycetota bacterium | reverse complement strand
CTCGCCGACATGTCGGTCCCCGACCCCGACGTCTTCTACGACGTCGAGGGCAACTCCGTGATCCTCAACACCTACCAGGGGCTGCTGCGCTACGCGCCCGACTCGACGGAGATCGTCGGCAACCTCGCGACGAGCTGGACCGTCTCGCCGGACCGTCTGACCTACACGTTCAAGCTGCGCCCCGGCGTGCGCTTCCACGACGGCACGTCGCTGACGTCGAAGGCCGCCAAGCGCAGCTTCGAGCGCCGCACCGCGGTCGGACAGGCGCCGTCGTACATGCTCGAGCCGGTCGCGAAGATGACGACGCCCGACCCGCGGACGTTCGTCGTGCGCCTGCGCCAGCGCGTCGCGCCGTTCGAGAACTACATGGCGTCGAGCTGGGGCCCGAAGATCATCGGCCCCGACGCGATCGTCACGCACGCCGGCTCCGACCACGGCGAGACGTGGCTGCGCACGCACGCCGACGGGACGGGCCCGTTCGAGCTGACGGCGTTCGAGCGCGGCCGCCAGTACGTGCTGACGCGCAACGACGCCTACTGGGGCCCCAAGCCGTTCTTCCGCGAGGTGCGGATCAAGATCACGCCGGACATCGGCAGCCAGCGCCTGCAGCTGGTCAACGGCGACCTCGACGCGGTCACGCACTCCTTCCCGGCGTCCGAGCTCGGCTCGCTGCCCGGCAGCGTGAAGGTGCTCAAGGAGGACTCCTTCCTGCAGCTCATGCTGTACGTCAACACGAACAAGGCGCCGTTCTCGGATCCGGCCGTGCGCCGCGGGCTGCGCTCGACGGTCGACATCCCGGCGCTCGTCGCGCAGGCCTACTCCGGCACCGCGACACCCGCCGCCGGCCCGTATCCCGCGCAGCTGTTGTCCGACCAGCCGAAGCTGCCCTACGCCCCCGAGCCGGGGAAGGCGGCCGCGGCCGCCGCGAAGGCGTCGACGAAGGCGATCACGCTCGCGTACACCTCCGACGAGTCCGGCGTGCAGCGTCGCGTGTCGGAGCTGCTGAGCGGCAGCCTGAAGGCAGCCGGCTACGACGTGACGTTGCGCGAGGTCCAGCTGCCGCAGGTCTACGGCTACGTCAAGCACCTCGACAAGGCGCCCGACCTGCTGCTGTCGACGAACACGCCCGACGGCGCGCACCCCGACCTGTGGGCGCGGATCCTGTTCTCGTCGAAGGGCGGCCTGAACTTCCTCGGCTTCAGCGACCACAAGCTCGACGCGCTGCTGGACGAGGCCTATGGCGCGGACAAGGCGCAGGCCGACGAGCTCTACCGCGAGGCGGGGCAGCGCTTCGTCGACGGCGACGGGCTCTTCTTCCTCGGCGCGGTCAAGGACGTGCTCGTCCTGCGCAAGGACCTCACAGGCATCGAGCACGTGCTCGCCTACCCGTGGACGATCGACTACGGCACGCTGAAGCGGGGGGCGTCCTGATGGGCGCGCTCGTGCTGCGGCGCCTGCTCGCGCTCGTCGCGGTCCTGCTCGGGCTGGCGGCGATCGTCTTCGTGCTGCAGACGACGATCCCCGCCGACCCGGCGCGGGCGATCGTCGGCGCGAGCGCGTCGGACGCCGTCGTCGAGGCCAAGCGCGCGCAGCTCGGCTACGACAAGCCGCTGCCCGCGCAGTTCGCCGCGTTCATGGGCCGGCTGGCGTCGGGCGACCTGCAGAGCTCGCTGCGCACGCGCAACCCGGTCAGCGAGGATCTCGCTGCGTTCGCCCCGGCGACGCTCGAGCTGGCGCTGTCGGCGGCGCTGATCGCTGCGGTCATCGGGCTCGGCCTCGGGCTGCTGCTCGCCGGCGGCGGCCGGCCGGCGCGGATCGCGCGCGTCGCGCTGATCGGATCGGCGTCGCTGCCGACGTTCCTCGTCGGCCTGCTGGGGATCGTCGTCTTCTACTCGACGCTGCACGTCCTGCCGGCGTCGGGGCGCATCGACGACACGCTCGCGATCCCCCACGGGCCGACCGGGCTGTACGTCCCCGACGCGCTGCTGCACGGCGACCCGGTGATGCTGCTCAGCGCGCTCGCGCACCTCGCGATGCCGGCGTTCGCGCTCGCGCTGCTGCCGGCGCTGGCGATCGCGCGCACGCTGCACGCCTCGCTTCAGCAGGTGCTGCGCGAGGACTACGTGCGCACCGCGCGTTCGAAGGGACTGCGCGAGCGCACCGTCATCGTGCGCCACGCGCTGCGCAACGCCAGCGGTCCGGCGCTGACGATGGGCGGCCTGCAGTTCGGGCTGCTGCTCGGCGGCGTCGTCGTGATCGAGCGGATCTTCGCCTGGCCGGGGCTCGGCCTGTACCTGTCGCAGTCGATCGCGTTCTCCGACCTGCCCGCGATCACCGGCACGACGTTGATCCTGGGCGCGGCGTACGTCGTCGTGAACTTCCTCGTCGACCTCGCCCAGGCGTGGGCGGACCCGCGGATCCGCACGGTCTGATGGCGCAGATCCTCGCCACGACCCTGCCGCCGGCCGCGAGCTGGTCGCGCATCTGCCGGCGCAACACGGCGCTGACGCTGACCGACGTCGAGGGCGGCGCGAACGTGTCGGCGCTGCTGTACCACGCCGCCGATCCGCTCGAGCGCTACTGCATGCCGGACACGCTGAAGGCCCAGCACGTCAGCCGGATCACGTCGGGCGTCGCGCTGTACTCCGACATGGGCCGCGTGCTCGCGTCGGTGACCCACGACACGTGCGGCTGGCACGACACGATCACCGGCCATGCGACGGCCGCCCACGTCGCCGAGCGCTGGGGCGCCGCGTCCTACCAGCAGGCCGGCAACGACTGGCGGCGCAGCGCCCGCGACGCGCTGCTCGTCGAGCTCGCCAAGCACGGCCTGGGCGCCCGCGACCTCGTCGCGAACGTCAACTTCTTCACGAAGGTCGCG
>JAVEDG010000002.1 GCA_030841245.1 Actinomycetota bacterium | reverse complement strand
CACGGGCGCTGTGCAGGTCCATGGTCTGGTGCCGGCGCAGCCGGTTGACCAGGAATGCCACGACGGTGGCGCTCGCCATGCCGAGCAGGTAATGCGTCCAGGCGTCCTTCGGCCCCACGAGGATGGCGCCGGCCACCCAGGCCCCCCAGACCAGGTAGAGCGTGCCGACCAGCCAGCGGACGCTGAGCAGCACCGCACCGGCGCAGACGGTCAGCAGCATCAGGTCCGAGCTGTCGCGAGCCTCTCCGGCCAGCACCATGTGCGCCGTGGAGACCCCCGCTCCGACGAGCAGCACCGAGGCCGTGACGGCATGGGAGAGGTGTTTCGGCACCGGTCGCAGCCGCGAAGCGACGGCCACCAGAGCGCAGATGAGGCCAGCGCTCAAGGCCAGCACGAGCCCCGCCAGGCGCGCCCCCTCGCCCTGGTCGAAGACCTCCGGCCCGTTGAGCACCAGGCTGAGCAGCGCCACGCCCGCGGCGACGGACGGCAGGGCGTCACTGACCACCGCGTCGAACGTCTCGTCGGGCGCACGCGACACGCTCAGAGTCTCGACACGCCGGCGGCCCACCTTGACACCGTACGGCGCGACCGTGCCCGACGTGCGAGGAATGCGCCCGCTCTCACTCACCCGGTCGATGCTGTCACGGCCGTCCGCGGCTCCGGAACGAGCTCAGGTGCCTCGCCCACCCGCCGGACGAGAGCCAGCACGACGACGGTCAGACCCGCGCCGGCCGCCACGTCGGCCAGGTAGTGGTTGGCCGTCGCCGTCACGACCACACACGTGAGAGCGAAGTGCAGGACGCCGGCACCACGGACGACGCGCGACCGGGACAGCCGGAACAACGCGACCATGACCCAGACCGCCCAGGCGGCGTGCAGCGAGGGCATCGCGGCGTAGAGGTCCGGCGCCACCGTCGTGGTCCGGTCGACGACGCCGGACACGACCGCGGAGTCGATGTAGCCCCCCGCCGGCAGCAGCCGCGGCGGAGCCACCGGGAAGACCCAGAACACCGCGAGCGCGATCACGTTGATGCCGATGAGAACGTTCCTCAGCGCCCGGTAGCCCGCCGCCCGCCGCCACCACACCCACAGCAGCACGAGCAGGGTGACGGTGAGGTGGGCCAGCTGGTAGTACCAGCTCGCCACGTCCTGGATCAGCCGATGGGCGGCGAGCCAGTCGTTCGCGGCACGCTCCACGCCGATGTGCGTCAACCGCTCCAGCCCGAGCACGTGCTGTGCATTCTCGATTGCCCTGGCCGGACGAGCACCCGAGAAGTTGCGCACCCTGTCGTAGACCAGCACGAGAAGCGCGACGATGACCAGCTCACCGACGAGTCGCGGCCGGCGGACCCCGTTCACGGAGCACCCGAGCTGCCGGGAGGCGAACCGATGACGGCGAACGGGTCGTCGAGCAGCCGCTGGCCGGGCCGCAGGCCGCGCTGGGTGAACCACTCGTGGCCGAAGGCGAGACGGAACAACGGCGGTGGCAGCCGCAGGCACAGGGCGAGCGTCCGGTCGCCGTCGTCGGAGGTCAGCTGGCTCGCATGCATGGCCATCGCCGCTCGCTTGGCGGCCAGGTGGTCGCGGACGTCGATCCGGTGCGTGAGGACCTCGCGTGCGGAGTAGACCTCGTTCATCTGCGGCAGCGCGATCCGTGCCCCCACCCGGGTGACTCGCATCAGCCGCAGCGCCCGCGTCAGCAGCCGCCGGTCGAGCGTTGCCTCGAGAACCACCGGCGTCGCGGCGAGCGCAGCCGCCCGGACGCCGACCCGGTGCACTTGGACGTGGTCGGGGTGGCCGTACCCACCGTTCCGGTCGTAGACGGTGAGTGCGGTGGCCGACTCCTCGCGCAGGATGTCGACGAGGCGTTCGGCGGCGGAGTCGACGTCCGCCCGGGCGAACCCGTTCTCGCCCGCCGTCCCGGCCATCCCCGAGTCGTCGTAGCCGAGCAGGTGCACCTCGGCCGCGCCGAGCGCGGCGGCCGCGCGTTCCAGCTCCGCCCGACGGCGTACGGCGAGCCGACCGCCGCTCCGCATCCGGTTCGCCGCGAGCCCGGACCCGCCGTCGGTGGCCGTGACGATGACGACGCGGTGGCCCGCTGCAGCGGCCCTCGCCAGCGTTCCGCCGGTGAGCAGCGCCTCGTCGTCCGGGTGGGCGTGGAAGGAGACGATCGTCTGCGCGCTCACGACGTCTTCACCGCCGTCGCCTCACTCGGTCGCAGGCCACGGTGGCCGACCGCGAGGTGCCCGGCCCTCGCGTACAGCCGGTCGGTCTCCAGCAGCGCACTGTCCCACGTCGAGCGTGGGGCGACAGCGACGTTGTGCAGCCGCATGCGGTCGCGCAGGGCCGGTGTCGAGACCAGCTCGGCAAGTGCGTCGGACATGGCCCGGTCCCCGACCACGAGCATGCCGTCGACGCCGTGCTCGATGAACTCCGTGATGCCGCTGTGCGCGTGCGCGACGACAGGGAGCCCGAGACAGCGGGCCTCGAGAGCGGCGATCCCGAAGGACTCCAGTCGAGCGGGCGCGACGTACACGTCGGCCGCCGCGAGCACGTCGCGGACGGCGCCACGGTCGAGGTGCCCGGGCAGGCTGACCCACGAGGACATCCGTCTCGCCTCCAGCTCGCGCCGGAGCTGACCGAGCTGCGGACCGTCCCCGACCACGTCCAGGCGAAGCCGCACGTCGGCCGGGACAGCCTGTCGCACTCTGGCCATCATCCGCACCAGCGGGAGGACCCGCTTGCGGGTAGCCAGCCGACCGACGGTCACGACGCGCACCTCGTCGCCGTGCCTCGGCAACGAGCTCCGCTCGCGCCACCACTCGACGTCGACGGCGTTTCCGACGACGTCGACCCGCGTGCCTGATCCGAGCACGCGCCGGACCGGCCCGGCGGCAGCCTCGCTGACGGCCGACCAGGCCACACGCCCGCCTCGGATCGAGAGGAGCGCCCCTGACAGCGGCAGTATCGGACCCACCTTCGGCAGCAGCGAGTGGACGGTGACCGCCGTCGGGACGCCGGCGGTGGACGTCATGGACGCGACGTTGAGCGCGAGGGGCGAGAGGATGGAGTTGTGGCAGTGCACCACGTCTGGATGCAGCCCCAGCACGCTCTCCGCACTCTCCAGCGAGCCCAGCACCAGCTCGCGGACCCACCCACCACGGAGCCGGTGCACAGCGGGCTCGTACGCCGCCGCCCCCGCCGGAGTGTCCGTGACGACGTGCACCTCATGACCGGCGGCAGCCTGCCTGGCCGCCAGGTCGGACACGTGCGCCTCGATCCCGCCGAGGCGAGGCAGGAAGGTGTCGCTCACGTGGACGATGCGCATCAGGCACTCCCCGGCAGAGCCGTGTGGCGCACGCCCGACCCGCGGTTGGCAACGAACCAACCGACGAGCCATAGTCCGCCGGCGGGGATCTCCGCCCCGAACGCCAGGGCCCGGTAGAGCAGGACGCCGGCAGCAAGTGCGGCAGGGTCGACACCGGACGGTGAGAGCACGTGCAGCGCGAAGGCCGTCGTCGCCACCTCGGCCACACCGACCCCGCCCGGCGTGATGGGCAGCGCCGTGACGCCACGTTCGAAGGCGAACAACGCGACCACGGCCGCGATGCCGAGGCCGGCGCCCAGAGCGTGCAGGCAGCACCACAGCAGGGCAGCACCCAGGGCGCTGTACGCCGTCATCGCCACCGTCATCTGGAGCCACGCGCGACGGACGACGGCCCGGGCCGAGGCACGCACTGCAAGCAGTCGGCTCTCCAGATCCGTCCCGTCCGCCGGCCGGCGT
The DNA here is from genome assembly GCA_030841245.1 of Actinomycetota bacterium. Lineage (GTDB taxonomy): Bacteria > Actinomycetota > Actinomycetes > JACCUZ01 > JACCUZ01 > JAVEDG01. The sequence goes on along the minus strand of JAVEDG010000002.1, from coordinate 6,544 downwards.
AGCGCCCGGCGGAGTACGTCGACGGATCGGGCCACGGCGTGAGTCCCGCGAGCGCTGCCCACGACGTACACAACGACGAGTACGACGAGCAGCAGGAGACCGCTGCCCACCGTGGCCACCAGCAGCAGCCGAGGGTCGATCGGCGAATCGGCGACGAGGAGTGCGGTGACGGCCAAGGCCGGGAGTGCGGCCTTGGCGAGGACGTTCCAGCCGTTCGACAACAGGGTGAACAGCGAGAACTGCCCGGCAGTGAAGCCCCAGCGCCGCACCATGAAGAAGTTCAGGGCGATGCCCGCACCTCCGCCGAAGGGCAGCACGTTGGCCACCGCGCTGCCGGTCAGGTTGAGGGTCAGGGCCCGGCGCCTGGTCAGTCCGGGCATCGCTGCGGTGAGCACCCAGCTGTGGGCGACCAGTCCGACGAACCAGAGGCCGACGAGCAGTCCCAGCTGCCACCACGGCACGGCACGCCAGGACAGCACCACCGTGGTCCAGGTGGTGCCGGCCACCCTCGGCAGGAGCACGCCGATCGCGAGGACCGCCACAGCGGCGCCGGCCAGCCCGAGCGACGCCTTCCGCGGCCCGACCCTCCGGCAGGCACGCAGCAGCCTCTGGACACCGGAAAGGCGTACTTCTCGGCGTCCAGAGGGGTCCGTCAGGCTGCTCACCGCGGTCGCGTGCTGAGTCCTGCTCGCGCCACGGGCGGGCGCGGAGGGGCCGGCGTCATGCTCCGACACTAGAGGTAGGGGCCTGAAAACCTCCTGAATGCCCGGTCGCGGCGTTCCGCCGACGGTGCCCGGGCGCCGGGTCCGGAGATACTCGATGGCATGGAGCGCGCGCGGGTCCTCGTCGTCGAGGACGACGCCCCGCTGCGTGGGGCGATCGCGCGGGGGCTGACAAATCATGACATCGCGGTCACGACGGCCGAGGACGGCGCCGCGGCGCTGCGTGAGATGTCCCGGATCGGGCGCGGCGTCTCCGTCGTCGTGCTGGACATCGGGCTGCCGGACTCGGACGGCCGCGACGTGTGTCAGGCGATCCGGGCACGGGGCTTCGACGTGCCGGTCCTCTTCCTGACGGCCCGTGGTCACGTCGACGACCTGGTCAGCGGGTTCGCCGTCGGGGGTGACGACTACCTGACGAAGCCGTTCCACTTCGTCGAGCTGCTCGCCCGGGTGACCGCGCTGGCCCGGCGCGCGGCCCCCGACATCGCGCATGGGATGTCGCACCTGGACCCCGCGCGCCACGCGCTCGTCACAGGAGACCAGGAGGTCCGCCTCACCCCGACCGAGTACCGCATCCTCGCCACGTTGATGGGAGCACCGGGCAAGGTCGTACGCCGAGGCGAGCTGCGCGCGGCCGCTTGGCCGGCCGGAGCCGTCGTACAGGACAACACGCTGGACCAGTACGTCGCACGGCTGCGGCGCAAGCTCGCCGCGACGCCTGGTGTCCCCACGATCCACACGGTGCACGGCGTCGGCTACGAACTGCGATGAACATCCGCAGCCTTCTGCCGGGTCCACCGCGCAGCCTCCGCGGCCGGATCGCCCTCGCCAGCCTCTCGCTGCTCACGGGCTGGGTCGCGGTGCTGACCCTCGCGGTCAACCTCGTGGTCGCGCACCGTCTCGACAACCAGGCCGACGAGCTGCTCCGGGCTCGCGCCGGTGCCGTCGCTGCGACCGTGAGGCTCGACCGGTCGGGCACTGTCGTCAGCCGCGAGACCGCTCACGACTCGGCCATCGACGTGGCCGCCTTCGTGGTGGCCCTCGATGGTCGGATCGTCGTCGGACCGAGGTCGCGTCCCGCCCTCGCGTCGCGAGCCGTCGGCCTGTCCACGGCGGCCCGAGGATTCCCGACCGAGAGTGACGCCGACGTCAGGTGGTACGTCGACCCGGTAGAGGCAAAGGGCCGGAGGATCGCCACAGTGGTGACCTTCGTGTCGCTCGAGCCGTACCGCACGACACGCGACCTCACGCTCGCGGGGACCGTGGTGCTCGCGCTGTTGCTGCTGGCGGCAGCCTGGCTGGCACTACGGGCGAGCATCGGGCGGGCGCTTCTGCCCGTGACGGAGATGACGCACCAGGCAGCCCGGTGGAGCGCCGACAACGTCGACCGGAGGTTCGGCCGGGCCGAACGACCGGTCGAGCTCGAGGACCTGGCGGCCACCCTCGACGGCGTGCTCGACCGGTTGGGTGCTGTGCTGCGCCACGAGCGGCGGCTCAGTGACGAGATCTCGCACGAGCTGCGCACGCCGATGGCGCGCATCCTCGCCGAGGTCGAGCTGCTCCGGGACGGTGCGCACCGCGACCCGGACCTGCACGCCGCCCTGGCCACGATCGAGCACAGCGCCCGGGAGATGACTGGGATCCTCGAGACGCTCATGACGGCGGCGCGCAGCAGCAACCAGGCATCGCTGCCAGGTCGCTGCGACGCGGCGGAGACGCTGCGGGCGTTGGTCGACGGACGACCGCACGGATCGGTGACCGTCGCGGTCGACTCGCCCGGCCCGGTCCGCGTCGGGATCGACGCCGCGATCCTCACCCGAGCGGTCAGCCCGCTGCTGGACAACGCCGAACGATATGCCACCTCGCGTGTGGACGTCCGGTTGCGCGCGGACCGCGACGTCGTACGGATCAGCGTCGTCGACGACGGTCCGGCCTTCGCGGAGGCCGACCTGGGACACGTCTTCGAGCCCGGCAGACGTGGCAGTGACCCGGACTCCCACCCTGGTGCCGGCCTCGGGCTGGCCCTGGTACGGAGGCTCGTGACAGCGGCCGGAGGCACGGTGACCGCGGCGAACACCGGGACCGGCGCGGCGGTCGAGATGGCGCTGCCGCACGGGTGAACGACAACGCGGCCGCGCCCTCGAGCGTCTTATCCCGTGCCGGCCGGCTGCCGATGATCGAGACACGTCAACTCAGGAGGTCGTGGTGGAGCTGAGACGAGCCGCCGTGCTCGGCCGGCCCGCGCTGCTGCTGGCAGCGGTGTTGGTCGCGTCCGGCCAGCCGGCCCTCGCGCCCAGCGAGGCCGCCGCCGTCGAGCCGCCCGTCCGCCACATCGCCGTGTCCGTGGCCACCCTCTGGGTGCAGCCCGGCATCGCGCGACCGGTCGACAAGCCGTCGCTCACCAACCCGGCACATCCGGGAGCGTGGGTCGCCGACATGACCGTGACCCAGAAGAAGTGGCTGTTCGGAAGGCTGGAGACCCAGGCTCACTACGGCGCCAAGGTCTACGTGCTGGCCACGTCGGGAACCTGGTCCAAGGTCGCCGTCGCCGGCCAGCGCACCCCGCGCAACACGCTCGGCTACCCGGGCTGGCTGCCGACCGTGCAGCTCACGTCCAACGTCCCCGCCTCAACCGGTACGACGGCGGTCGTCAGGAGCCGCACCGCATGGGTGTGGCGCGGCCCGACCGGCATCGGCACAGCCGACGGCAAGGTCATGCGGGTGTCCTACGACACGCGGTTCCCGGTGGTGCGCAGCACGTCGACGTATGTCGTGGTCCGGATGCTCGGTGGCAGCGAACGTGCCGTCAAGCGCAGCGATGTGCTGCTGCACACGACCGGCAGCGGATGGGACGCGACCCGGGCACGGCTGCGCGTCGAGGCCCACAAGATGCTCGGTCTGCAGTATCTCTGGGCCGGCGTCTCCGGGTTCGGTTACGACTGTTCCGGGTTCACCTACTCGGTCTACGACATGCTGGGCATCCGGCTGCGCCGTGACGCGTCCGCGCAAGCGCGCCACGGCACCCCGGTCGCCCGGTCGGACCTGAGGGTCGGCGACCTCGTGTTCTTCACCAACTCGTCCGGGGCTGTCGTCCACGTGGCGATGTACGACGGCTGGCACAACGGCGTGCGCTCGGTCATCGAGTCGCCGGGCAGCGGGTCACCGGTGCGCATCACCCCGTTGTCGCACTGGCCGCTGTCGAGGTACGCAGGCGCTCGCCGTTACCTCTCGTGAAGGCGTCGTCTGCCGCGCATCAGTAGTCTGGCGCGATGCGCTGCCACGGCCGTAGCTGCTCGAGCAGACGCGCCAGCCCGAGGAGCAGTGACTCGCTCCCGGGACGCCCGACCAACTGGACGGACAGCGGCGTCCCGTCCGGATCAACTCCCGCGGGCACCGCCATCGCGGGGAAGCCGACCAGGTTCCACGGGGCGCAGAACGGCGCGTATCGCACGTTGGACACCATGTTGCGGAGCCAGCCGCGCTCGCTCCAGGCCGAGGCCTCGATGGGCGGCTGCGCGAGTGTGGGCGTGACGAGCACATCGTGCTCGGCGAAGAACGCATCGGCTCGCCGGCGGAACCACGCTCGGCCCTTCTCGTTCGGCAGGCCCAATCGCTGCGCCAGCCGGCCAACCGCTGCGTGGCGCCGCGTGCGTGGGTGCAACTTGCTCCGGTCGGCCAGCAGCTGGGCGTCCAGCTCAACGCCGGCGAACCACCGCACCAGCTCTGACGGAGTCGTTCGCTGACCGTAGCTCGGGCTGGCCGTCGTAACGGTGTGCCCCGCACCGCGGAGCAGCTCCCCTGTCTCGAGCGCCGCAGCAGCCCAGCGCGGGTCCAGCGGCAGCGGCGCCGTCATCTTCGTCGAAACCGCGACCCGGAGGGGGCCCGGTGCACGCACAGTCGCGTACGACGGATCATCCGCCATCACGGAGAAGACGAGCGCACAGTCCTCGACCGTCGTGGCCAACGCCCCGTTCTCGGCCATGTCGTACCAAGCACCGTTGCCGATCCCTGACGGCACAACACCCAGGCCGGGTTTGATGCCGACGAGCCCGCAGCACGCCGACGGAATGCGGATCGAACCCATTCCGTCGTTGCCCTGGGCGACCGCGACCATGCCGGCCGCGACCGCGGCCGCCGACCCGCCGGACGAGCCACCCGGTGTGCGGTCGTGGTCCCAGGGGTTGCGCGTGATCCCGAACGTCGAGTCGGTCGAGCAGAACACAGCGAGCTCAGGCACTCGGGTCACGCCGACTATCACCGCACCGGCCGACCGCAGCCTGCGGACGATCTCGTGGTCCACACGCTGCGGCGACGCATCGCTCCCGGCCGATCCCTCGCGCATCGGCACGCCTCGCACGGGAATGTTGTCCTTGATCGCGATCGGCAGGCCGGCCAGCGGCAGACGGGACCTGTCGGTGATTTCGTCGACCGCGTCGGCCTCGCGCAAGGCGGAGTCGGCCAGCACCTCCTGGAACGCGCCGAGGTTACCGTCCAGGTCGGCAATGCACTGCAACGCGTGCTCGGTCGCGGTGCGGGCGGTGAGCTCTCCTCGCACAACGGCCGCGACGGTCTGGGTGGCCGTGGCCGTGGGCCTCCGACCGGGGACTACCCACCGGGGCTGCTCGCTCCGGTCGGCCATCGCGGCATTCTCCATGGGTCGCACACCGGGGATCTTGCCGACGCCTCTAGTCTCCTACTGGGTGGAGCTGAGGGGACTCGAACCCCTGACCCCCACACTGCCAGTGTGGTGCGCTACCAGCTGCGCCACAGCCCCAGGTCGTGCTGCACCCGGTCGCCCGGGCGCCTGCCGAGTCTAGCGAGTCGCTACGCGACGGTCGAAACCGGTTGAGTGGTGCGGTCAGGACGCTGCCCCTCGGGCGTCGCGCTCCTCGTGTCGCGACCTGCCCTGGGTGACCTCCGGTGGCAGCTCCACCGTGGGGCAGTCCTTCCAGAGCCGCTCCAGCGAGTAGTAGACGCGCTCCTCGGCATGCTGCACGTGCACGATCACGTCGATGTAGTCGAGCAGGACCCAACGCCCTTCCCGCTCGCCCTCGCGGCGCGCCGGCTTGGCATCCATCGACCGCAGTCGCTCCTCGACGGCGTCGACGATGGCCTTGACCTGTCGGTCGTTGGGCGCCGAGCAGATCACGAACGCGTCGGTGATGACCAGCTGCTCGCTGACGTCGAAGGCCACGATCTGCTCGGCGAGCTTGTCGCTGGCCGCCTCCGCGGCGGCAACGGCCAGCTCGCGGGAACGGGGCGAGATCGGCACGGTGGCGGGTGCTCCAAGGGTGCGGAGGATGAGCTCGGTCGGGCCCAATTGTCGCACGAACCGGGCTCAGCCTGGGAAGTCGCGCCCGAGGATCACGATGACGTCGGCCACGGTCTGGCCGCGGGTGGAGATCTCGACCGAGTTCGCGGGCAGCCCGAGCGAGGTCGCCACCTCGTCACCCTGCCGCTGGCTGGTGTCCGTGCCGCTCTTGATCAGCACGACGCTGGTCTTGACCCCGAACGACGAGGCGTTCCCGCCGTTGACGAACTGGAACCCGCTCTTGACCAGCCTGGTCCGGGCCTTCTCCACGAGGTCAGGCGTCCCCACGCCGTTCTCCACCAGCACGCGGACCACCGATCCGGACGCATCGTGCAACAGGGCGCCCGGGAACGTCGAGCGCAGCAACGCCGGTGCCTGGGCGCTGTCGATGCTGTAGCTCTCGACCGCTCCGCCCGTGTCGAGCTCCTTCACCGGCAGCACGTCGGCTGCAAGCGAGCGGCCGACCACGGGGGCCAGCAGGGCGGCGAGCGCAGTGGGCGGCAGGTCCGAC
>JAVEDG010000378.1 GCA_030841245.1 Actinomycetota bacterium | reverse complement strand
GGTCCGGGATCTCGGCACCGAGTTGCCCGAGTGCTTCGGCGTGCTCGTCCAGTACCCCGGATCGTCGGGGGCGGTCCGCGACCACGCCGGGCTGGCCGAGCGGGCCCACGAGCAGGGCGCGCTGGTCGCCGTCGCCGCGGATCTGCTGGCGCTGACGCTCATCCCGGCGCCGGGTGAGTCCGGCGCGGACATCGCCGTCGGCACGACCCAACGCTTCGGCGTCCCGCTGGGCTTCGGCGGCCCGCACGCCGGCTACCTCGCTGTCCGCAGCGGTCTCGAGCGGCTGCTGCCGGGCCGGCTCGTCGGGGTGTCCAAGGACGCTGACGGCGCCCCGGCGTACCGGCTCGCGCTGCAGACCCGCGAGCAGCACATCAGACGCGAGAAGGCGACGAGCAACATCTGCACCGCGCAGGTGCTGCTCGCCGTCATCGCAGCGATGTACGCCGTGTACCACGGCCCCGACGGGCTCGCGGCGATCGCGCGTCGCGTGCACCGGTACGCCGGGGTGCTGGCCGATGCGTTGCGCCGCGGTGGCGTCGACGTCCGCCAGGGTGCCTTCTTCGACACCATCCAGGTGAAGGTCCGGGGCGGCGCCGCAGCCGTCGTCGCGGCGGCCCGAGCCGACGGGGTCAACCTGTGGAGCGTCGACGACGACACCGTCTCGGTCGCGTGCGACGAGACGACGACCCGCGAGCACCTCGGGACGGTGCTGCGGGCGTTCGGGGTGACGGGCAGCGATCTCGCCGTCGTCGACGGCGACGAGCTGCCCGACGAGCTGGGCCGGCTGGGCGTCTGGCGCGAGTCGTCCTACCTCACGCACCCGGTCTTCCACGAGCACCGTTCCGAGACCGCGATGCTGCGCTACCTGCGGCGGCTGGCCGACCAGGACCTCGCACTCGACCGGTCGATGATCCCGCTCGGCTCCTGCACGATGAAGCTCAACGCGACGGCCGAGATGGAGCCGATCACCTGGCCGGAGTTCGCTGCGATCCACCCGTTCGTGCCGGTCGAGCAGGCGGAGGGCTACCTCGAGCTGATCCGGCAGCTCGAGGCCTGGCTGGCCGAGCTCACCGGCTACGACGCCGTGTCCGTGCAGCCCAACGCCGGGTCACAGGGCGAGCTGGCCGGTCTGCTGGCGATCCGCGGCTACCACCGGGCCAACGGCGCCCCGGAGCGCGTCGTCTGCCTCATCCCGTCCAGCGCCCACGGCACCAACGCCGCCTCCGCGGTGATGGCCGGGCTGCGCGTCGTCGTCGTCGCCTGCGACACCGCCGGCAACGTCGACCTGGACGACCTGCGGGCCAAGGTCGACGAGCACGGCGACCAGCTGGCCGCGGTCATGGTGACCTATCCCTCGACCCACGGTGTGTTCGAGCAGGACATCAGCGATCTCTGCGCGATGGTCCACGACGCCGGCGGTCAGGTCTACGTCGACGGGGCCAACCTCAACGCCCTGCTGGGTGTCGCCCAGCCCGGTCGCTTCGGCGCCGACGTGTCGCACCTGAACCTGCACAAGACGTTCTGCATCCCGCACGGGGGCGGCGGCCCCGGCGTCGGGCCGATCGGCGTGCGCGCCCACCTCGCGCCGTACCTGCCGAACCACCCACTGCAGCCCGCGGCGGGGCCCGAGACCGGTGTGGGTCCGGTCGCCGCGGCGCCGTGGGGGTCCGCCGGCATCCTGCCGATCTCCTGGGCCTACATCCGGCTGATGGGCGGCAACGGCCTGACCCGGGCCACCCAGGTCGCGATCCTGTCGGCCAACTACATCGCCGCCCGGCTGGCGCCGCACTTCCCCGTCCTCTACACCGGGCGGGGTGGTCTGGTCGCGCACGAGTGCATCGTCGACCTGCGGGCCATCACCAAGGAGACCGGCGTCACCGTCGACGACGTCGCGAAACGGCTGATCGACTACGGCTTCCATGCTCCGACCATGTCCTTCCCGGTCGCGGGGACACTGATGATCGAGCCCACCGAGTCCGAGGACCTGGCCGAGCTGGACCGGTTCTGCAACGCGATGATCGCGATCCGTGAGGAGATCGTGCGGGTCGGCTCGGGAGAGTGGGACCGCCAGGACAACCCGCTGCGTCAGGCGCCGCACACCGCGGTGTCGCTGGCCGGAGACTGGCCGCACGGCTACAGCAGGGCGCTCGCGGCCTACCCGGAGGGTGTCGAGGCCCGGACGAAGTACTGGCCCCCGGTGCGACGGATCGACGGTGCCTACGGCGACCGGCACCTGGTCTGCAGCTGCCCGCCGGTCGGTGACTACGCGGAATGAGCCCGACCGCGCCGGCAGGCGCAGACGGCATTGCGCCGGCAGGCGCAGACGGCATTGCGCCCGCAGGCGCAGACGGTTGGGCCGGATGAACGGATCAGGCGGTCCACGCGTAGTCGGTAGGGCGGTGGGGGCCGATGACGCGTCCGTCAGGGAGAATCTCGCCTGTGTCCTCGAACAGCACGACGCCGTTGCACAGCAGGCTCCAGCCCTGCTCAGGGTGGAACGACACGGTGTGCGCGGCCTCGCGGTCGGCGGCATCGGAGGAGGGACACGGTGGCTGGTGCTGGCACATGGGACGCGGCTTTCCGGTGATCTGGGTCTCTTCCTTTATTACACCTACTGTCGGTTCCCACACGTGGAACTGAAACCGCGTGACCCAACAGTTGTAGAGATGACCCGATCGGACGGGGTGCACATGGGCCGGATGTCCCACCGGAACGGTGCTCGCGCGTGAGCGACCGTGGCGCGGGCCGGCTGAGCCGGATCGCGGCGGTCGCACCGGTGCTGCCGCCGTACGCGTACCCCCAGGAGCAGATCGCCGCCGGCTTCGCCGACCTGGTGCTCCCGGCCGGCCAGGATCCCCGGGTGCTGCTCCGACTGCACGCGGCATCCGGCGTCCGGCGCCGTCACCTCGCGATGCCACTGGAGGAGTACGCCGGGCTGGACGGCTTCGGCTCGGCCAACGACATCTTCATCAGGGTCGGTGCCGACCTGGCCGAGCGGGCCGTGCAGCAGGCGCTGGACTCGGCCGGCCTTGCTGCCGGCGACGTCGACCTGGTGCTCGCCACCTCGGTGACCGGCATCGCCGCGCCCAGCCTGGAGGCGATGCTCGTGCCGCGGCTCGGGCTGCGACGCGACGTCAAGCGGCTGCCGACCTTCGGGCTCGGCTGCGTCGCGGGTGCGGCCGGACTGGCCCGGGTGCACGACTACCTGCGTGGGGACCCCGACGGCGTCGCGGTGCTGCTCTCGGTCGAGCTCTGTTCGCTGACCCTGCAGCGCGACGACACCTCCTCGGCGAACCTGGTGGCCAGCGGGCTCTTCGGCGACGGCGCCGCTGCCGCCGTGATGGTGGGGGAACGACGGGCGCGCGACCTCGGTATCGACGGCCCCGACGTGGTGGCCACCCGCAGCCTGCTCTACCCCGACACCGAGTCGCTGCTCGGATGGAGCATCGGTGGTGGCGGGTTCCGCATCGTGCTCTCGGCGAACATCTCCGACCTGGTCGAGCGCAGCCTCGGCGACGACGTTCGCGACTTCCTCGAGGAGCACGAGCTCAAGCCGGTGGACCTGGCCCGGTGGGTCGTTCACCCGGGCGGCCCCAAGGTGCTCGACGCCACGGCACTGGCGCTCGACCTCGACGACGACGCGCTCGCACTCAGCCGGGCGTCGCTCGCCGACCGCGGCAACCTGTCGTCCGCCTCGGTGCTGCACATCCTGGCCGACACGCTCGACGGCCCCAGCCCGATGCCCGGCGAGCACGCGTTGGTGATCGCCATGGGTCCCGGCTTCTCGGTCGAGCTGGTACTCGTGCGGTGGTGAGGGCGTGACGAGCACGACCTGGTACGTCGTCCTGGTGCTGGCCGTCGGCGTCGAACGGCTCGTCGAGCTGCGGGTGTCGGCCGTCAACCTGCGCTGGAGCCGGGAACGCGGCGGCATCGAACGTGGGTCGCGGCACTTCCGGGTGATGACCGTGCTGCACGTCGGCCTGCTGGCCGGGTGCCTGCTCGAGGTGTTGCTGCTGGACCGCCCGTTCCTGGCGTGGCTCGGCGTGCCGATGCTGGTGCTGGCCCTGGCCGCGCAAGCGCTGCGGTGGTGGGTGATCGCGACGCTCGGGCACCAGTGGAACGTCCGGGTCGTCGTGGTCCCGGGCCTGCCCCGCGTCACCGGCGGTCCCTTCAGGTGGGCACGTCACCCGAACTACGTCGCGGTCGTCACCGAGGGGATCGCGTTGCCGCTGGTCCACACGGCCTGGCTCACGGCTGTGGCCTTCACCCTCGTCAACGCCGGGGTGCTGGCGGTGCGGATCCGTTGCGAGAACACCGCTCTCGACGAGGTGCTCGTGGGCACGAGCGCCCGGCGTAGCGCGTGATCGACGTGATCGTCGCCGGCGGCGGCCCGGTGGGCCTCGCGGCGGCAGTGCGCGCCCGGCTGGCCGGCATGGAGGTCGTCGTCGTCGAGCCGCGACCCGGTCCGGTCGACAAGGCCTGCGGTGAGGGGCTGATGCCCTCGGCGGTCGCCGAGCTGGCCGCGCTGGGGGTGCACCCGCCGGGGGTGGCGTTCGCGGGCATCCGCTACGTCTCGCCGACCCAGTCGGTGGCGGCCCGGTTCCGCCACGGGCCGGGGCTAGGCGTGCGGCGCACCGCCCTGCACACCGCCCTGTTCGAACGCGCCGAGTCCCTGGGCGTGCGCCACGTCGTCGGCCGGGTCGAGCAGGTCCGCCAGGACGGCGACCGGGTGACGGTCGACGGCCTGCAGTCCCGCTGGGTGCTCGCAGCTGACGGGCTGCACTCGCCGGTACGTCGCGCCCTCGGCCTCGAGCGCAGTGCGCCCGGGCCGGTCCGGTTCGGGCTGCGTCGGCACTTCGCGACCGCCCCGTGGAGCGAGCACGTGGACGTCCACTGGTCGCCGACCGCGGAGGCCTATGTCACCCCCGTCGCGCCGGACCTGGTCGGGGTGGCGCTGCTCGGGCCCCCGGGTGGGCACTTCGACGACCTGATGTCGCAGTTCCCGCGGCTCGTCGAACGGGTCCGCGGGGCCCAGGCCGTGACCAGCGAGCGCGGGGCCGGGCCGCTGCGGCAGGAGGTCAGCTCCCGGGTGCGCGGGCGGGTGCTGCTCATCGGCGACGCCGCCGGTTACGTGGACGCGCTGACGGGGGAGGGGATCTGCACCGGGCTGCGCACCGCCGCAGCCGCTGTCGAGGCGGTCCGGGAGGGGCGCCCGGAGTCCTACGAGCGCGACTGGTCGCGGGCGACCCGGCAGTACCGATATCTGACAACAGCCCTGCTCTGGGCCGCCTCCCGGCCTAGACTGCGCTCCGGTCTGGTCCCCACCGCCGTACGGCTGCCCAGGGTGTTCGGCTGGGCGGTCAACGCTCTGGCCTGAAAGAAATCCGCTGTCCGGCGCGTTGGGATGATGGCCATGATGGGCGTCCATCAGCGCGAGCGAGGCCGGGGAGGGCAGCGATGACCGCGGACTCGGGCTCGGCCGCGCTACCGGGCCGGCGCCTCTCATCTGAGGCCTCGGAGTCCCGGCGGCCGCGGTTGCTCGTCGAGCTCACCCTCGTCGCCGTGCTCTTCCTCGCCTACCGCTACGGGCGGACCCTGATCACCGGGCACGACTCGGAGGCGGTCGCCAACGCGTGGAACGTGTGGCGGGTCGAGCGCTGGATGCACCTGCCGGACGAGGAGGTCATCCAGGCCTGGACGCTGCACTGGCCGTTGCTGCTGAAAGCCGCCAACTGGTACTACGTCGGCGTCCACTTCCCGATCACCGTGGCGTTCCTGGCGTGGGGCTGGTGGAAGCGACCGCCGAGCGAGTACAGGTGGGCCCGGCGGCTGCTGACGTCGATCACGGCGTTCGCCCTGGTGATCCACATGCTGATCCCGCTGGCGCCGCCGCGGATGATGAGCAGCCTCGGGTTCGTCGACACCATGCAGACGCTCGGCCCCTCGGCGTACAAGGGGAACCCGGGCACGATCGCCAACCAGTTCGCTGCCATGCCGAGCCTGCACGTGGGCTGGGCGATGCTGCTCGCGCTGGTGGTCATCCGGACCACCCGGACCAGGTGGCGCTGGCTGACCCTCGCCCACCCGGTCATCACGACCGTGGTCGTCGTCACGACGGCGAACCACTACTGGCTCGATGCCCTTGTCGCGGTGCTCATCCTGCTGCTCGCGCTGTGGGTCACACCCGGTCCGTACCCGCGGCGTGAGGCCGAGAGCTGGATCACCAGGATCGGATCGGTCGTAGGTCGGCGGGAACCGCCGCTGGGCTCGACCGACAACGCGACCGAGTCGCCGGCGCTCGGCCCGGTGGCCAACCGGTCGATCCAGTTGCCCGAGGACCGGACCCTGCATGACGTCACTGCCGAAGGTGGGAACCCGTCCGGCCCTTGTCCACCTCGAGCCGGACCGGGATGCGCTGGCGCAGCTCGGCGACGTGGCTGACCAGTCCCACGCAGCGCCCGCCGTCCCGCAGCCCGTCGAGCACTCCCATGACCTCGTCGAGCGTGTCCTCGTCGAGGCTGCCGAAGCCCTCGTCGACGAAGAGCGTCTCCAGCAGAGTGCCGCCGGCCTCCGCGGTGACGACGTCGGCGAGGCCGAGCGCCAGGGCGAGGGACGCGGCGAAGGTCTCGCCGCCGGACAGGCTCGCCGGGTCGCGCTCGGCGCCGGTCCAGCCGTCGACCACCCGCAGCACCAGGCCGCCCCGACCGCGACCCGACGTCTCCGCGCGGTGCACGAGCTGGTAGCGCCCCGAGGTCATCCGGGCGAGCCGCTCGCTCGCCGCAGCCGCCACCTGCTCGAGCCGGGCTGCGAGCACGTAGCCCGACAGGCTCATCCGCAGCCGGTTGTCAGCGCTCTTGCCCTCAGCGAGGCGGGAGAGGCCGTCGACGAGCCGATGCGCCGCCGCGGCCGGTGCGCGGTCGGCTAGCTCGGTGTCCAGAGCGGCGACCAACCGGGTCAGGGACGCGACCCGGTGGGCGGCCCGGCCTCGCTCGCCGGCCAGCCCGTCGCGCGCGACCTCGGCCTCGCGCACTCGGTC
>JAVEDG010000353.1 GCA_030841245.1 Actinomycetota bacterium | reverse complement strand
TCCTGTTGGGTCTGCAGCAGCTCCTCGCTGGCCTTGAGCGATGCGGCCTGCTGCTCGAGCTCGGTGTTGGACAGCCGCAGCTCCTCCTGCTGGGCCTGCAGCTCCTCCTGCTTCTCCTGGAGCTCGCCGGCCAGCCGCTGCGACTCGGAGAGCAGCTCCTCGGTGCGCGAGCTGGCCAGGATGGCGTTCAGGGACACCCCGATCAGCTCCATCAGCTGGTCCAGGAACTGCTGGTGCACGTCGGTGAAGCGCGCCAGCGAGCCCAGCTCGATGACACCGAGGACCTGCCCCTCGAAGAGCACCGGCAGCACGATGACGTTGACCGGGGCCGCCTCGCCCAGCCCGGACACGACCTTGATGTAGTCGGCGGGCGCCTGCGCGATGAGGATCGGCTTGCGCTCCAGCGCAGCCTGCCCGACCAGGCCCTCCCCCGGCTTGAAGTGGTTGGACACGTTCTTGCGGGCCTTGTAGCCGTACGTCGCGATGAGCCGCAGCCGGGTCGCCTCGTCCTCGCCCTCGCTGAGGAAGAACGCCCCGTGCTGGGCCGAGACCGACGGCGTCAACTCGCGCATGATGACGTCGGTGACCTCGAGCAGGTCACGGCGTCCCTGCACCAGGCCGGTGATGCGCGCCAGGTTGGTCTTGAGCCAGTCCTGCTCCTGGTTGGCCTGCGTGGTCTCGCGCAGGTTGGCGATCATCTGGTTGACGTTGTCCTTCAGCTCCGCCACCTCGCCGGAGGCGTCGACGGTGACCTGTCGGGTGAGGTCGCCGCGCGTCACCGCGGTCGACACCTCGGCGATCGCCCGCAGCTGCGTGGTCAGCGTGCTCGCCAGCTGGTTGACGTTCTCGGTGAGCTTCTTCCAGGTGCCGGACACACCCTCGACCTCGGCCTGGCCGCCGAGCTTGCCCTCGGTGCCGACCTCTCGGGCGACGCGGGTGACCTCGGCAGCGAACGAGGACAGCTGGTCGACCATCGTGTTGATCGTCATCTTCAGCTCGAGGATCTCGCCGCGTGCGTCGACGTCGATCTTCTTCCCCAGGTCACCGTTGGCGACAGCGGTCGTGACCAGTGCGATCGAGCGCACCTGGCTGGTGATGTTGTCGGCCATCCCGTTGACGTTGTCGGTCAGGTCCTTCCACGTCCCGGCGACGTTGGGCACCTGGGCCCGTCCACCGAGCCGGCCCTCGGTGCCGACCTCGCGCGCGACCCGGGTCACCTCGTCGGCGAAGGCGGACAGGGTGTCGACCATCGTGTTGATGGTCTGCGCGAGCGCGGCGACCTCGCCCTTGGCCTCGACCGTGATCTTCTGGCTCAGGTCACCACGGGCGACCGCCGTCGACACCGTCGCGATGGATCGCACCTGGCCGGTCAGGTTGCACGCCATCCCGTTGACGTTGTCGGTCAGGTCCTTCCACGTCCCGGCGACGCCGCGGACCAGGGCCTGCCCGCCGAGCACGCCCTCGGTGCCGACCTCGCGCGCCACCCGGGTCACCTCGTCGGCGAACCCGGACAGCTGGTCGACCATCGTGTTGATCGTCGTCTTCAGCTCGAGGATCTCCCCGCGCGCGTCCACGGTGATCTTCTGGGTGAGGTCGCCGCTGGCGACGGCGGTCGTGACCTGGGCGATGTTGCGGACCTGGCTGGTCAGGTTCCCGGCCATGAAGTTGACGTTGTCGGTCAGGTCCTTCCAGGTGCCCGCCACGCCCTGGACGTCGGCCTGTCCGCCGAGGCGTCCCTCGGTGCCGACCTCGCGCGCGACGCGCGTCACCTCGTCGGCGAAGGCCCGCAGCGTGTCGACCATCGTGTTGATGGTGTCGGCCAGGGTCGCCACCTCGCCCTTGGCCTCGACCGTGATCTTCTGGCTCAGGTCACCACGGGCGACCGCGGTCGACACCGTCGCGATGGACCGCACCTGGCTGGTCAGGTTGCTCGCCATCCCGTTGACGTTGTCGGTCAGGTCCTTCCACGTGCCCGACACGCCGGGCACATCGGCCTGGCCGCCGAGCTTGCCCTCGCTGCCCACCTCGCGGGCCACGCGCGTCACCTCGTCGGCGAACGACGAGAGCTGCTCGACCATCGTGTTGATGGTGTTCTTCAGCTCGAGGATCTCGCCCCGCGCGTCGACCGTGATGGTCTGGCTCAGGTCGCCCCGGGCCACGGCAGTGGTCACCTGAGCGATGTTGCGGACCTGGCTGGTCAGGCTGCCGGCCATGAAGTTCACCGAGTCGGTGAGGTCCCGCCAGGTGCCCGACACGCCGGGGACCTCGGCCTGGCCGCCCAGCCGGCCCTCTCCGCCGACCTCGCGGGCCACTCGGGTCACCTCGGAGGCGAAGGACGACAGCTGGTCGACCATCGTGTTCACGGTGCTCTTCAGCTCGAACAGCTCACCCTTCACGTCGACCGTGATCTTCTGGCTGAGGTCGCCGCGAGCCACAGCGGTGGTCACCTGAGCGATGTTGCGGACCTGGCTGGTCAGGCTGCCGGCCATGAAGTTCACCGAGTCGGTGAGGTCCTTCCAGGTCCCCGAGACCCCCGACACCTCCGCCTGCCCGCCGAGCTTGCCCTCGCTGCCCACCTCTCGCGCGACCCGGGTCACCTCGGAGGCGAAGGACGACAGCTGGTCGACCATCGTGTTCACGGTGCTCTTCAGCTCGAAGAGCTCACCCTTGACGTCGACCGTGATCTTGCGGGACAGGTCCCCGTTGGCGACAGCAGTCGTGACCCCGGCGATGTCTCGCACCTGGGCCGTCAGGTTGCTGGCCATCGAGTTCACCGAGTCGGTGAGGTCCTTCCACGTCCCCGACACACCGGCGACCTGCGCCTGGCCGCCGAGCTTGCCGTCCGTGCCCACCTCGCGGGCGACCCGCGTGACCTCGTCGGCGAAGCTGCCGAGCGTGTCAGTCATGGTGTTGATGGTCTGGGTGAGGTCGGCCACCTCGCCGCGCGCGGTGACGGTGATCTTCTGGGTGAGGTCGCCGCGGGCGACGGCGCGCGCGACCGAGGAGATGCCGCGCACCTGGTCGGTCAGGTTGAGGGCCATCACGTTCACCGAGTCGGTCAGGTCACGCCAGGTGCCGCTCACGCCCTTGACGTCGGCCTGGCCGCCGAGCTTGCCGTCGGTGCCGACCTCACGGGCGACCCGCGTCACCTCGTCGGCGAACGACGAGAGCTGGTCGACCATCCGGTTGACCGTCTGCTTGAGCTCGAGCACCTCACCCTGGACGTCGACCGTCACCTTGCGGGACAGGTCGCCGTTGGCCACAGCCGTCGTCACGACCGCGATGTCGCGGACCTGCGCGGTCAGCCGGCTCGCCATCGAGTTCACCGAGTCGGTGAGGTCCTTCCAGCTGCCCGACACCCCGCGCACCTTGGCCTGGCCGCCGAGCTTGCCCTCCGTCCCCACCTCACGGGCCACCCGGGTGACCTCGGCGTTGAACAGCGAGAGCTGGTCGACCATGCCGTTGACGGTGCGGCCGATCCGCAGGAACTCGCCGCGCAACGGGACGTCGCCGCTGCGCAGCTCGATCTTCTGCGACAGGTCGCCCTCGGCCACCGACGCGATGACCCGCGCTACCTCGGAGGTCGGGCGGACGAGGTCGTCGACCAGGCTGTTGGCGTCGTCGAAGCACGCCTCCCACGACCCGGTGGCGCCCTTGGCGTCGAGCCGGTCCTGCAGCCGGCCGTCGCGGCCGACCGACCGCCGCACCCGCCGCAGCTCAGCGGCGAGGTGGCCGTTGCGCTCGGCCACCTCGTTGAAGGCCTCGGCCAGCTCGCCGAACAGGCCGCCGTCCTGGCCCACGGGCAGGCGGCGGCCGAAGTTGCCGTCGCGCATCTCGCCGAGGGCGTCCAGCAGCCGGCGCAGCTGTGCGGCGGACGGCTCCGGCGCCGTTGCCGACGGGGACCCACGCCGTCGCGCGCCGGTGCCGGTGGGAGTCGCTGTCCGAGCCATTCAGACCTCCAAGACCGGCTCCCGGAGGAGCCACCCGTCCCAAACCCGCGGCAAGTCTGTCACCATGTGTCCGCTCCCGTCCCGAAGACCTCTCGGAGATCCACACGCGCGCAGACCGGGTTGCTGCCAAGGCGTCGGCAACGTTCGAACCTGCCGGCCCCTCGGTCTCGCAGGCACGCCGATTCGTCGCCGACGTGCTCACGGACTGGGGCGTGGCCGGCGGGGTCGACGACGCTGTCCTGCTGACCAGCGAGCTGGCCACGAACGCGGTGCTGCACGCCGGGACCGGCTTCGACGTCGAGTGCGCGCTGCTCGACGGGGCCGTGCTGATCGAGGTCCTCGACCACTACCCGACCCGGACCCTGCCGGCCTCGCCGCCGGACGAGGTCGAGGACGACAGCGAGGGCGGGCGCGGCCTGCAGCTCACGGCGGCGGTGGCGGCCACCTGGGGCGTGGAGTACAGCCTGTCCACCAAGCGCGTCTGGTTCCGCATCGAGCTGCCGGAGCTGCGCCGGCCGGCGGGCGAGCGCCTACAGGCCGCGGAGGTCGACCGGCCCGCCGGCGAGCGGCCGCGGGTGGCCTGGGTCCTCCTCGACGGCGACGGAGTGGTCCTGGAGTGGGATGAGGCGGCGCACGGGCTGACCGGCTGGTCCGCGGAGGAGGCCGTGGGCACCGCGCTGGGCGACCTGCTGCACCCCGGTGCCGGGGCGCGGGCGGCCGACTGGCGGGACGCGGCGCGCTGGCAGGGCGACTACGAGCTGCGCTCACCCGACGGCAGGTCCGTCCCGGTCTTCGCGCGCCATGTCCGGCTGCGGGGCGGCAAGGACGACAAGGGGACGGTCGCCTGCCTGCTCGCCCCGGCCTGGCTGCGCGTCCTGCTGACCGATCCGGCGCCGACGCCGCCCAGCGGCTCGCCCGGTGAGAGCAACGGGATCCCGGAGACCGAGACGCTGGGGCGCCTCGAGCTGCCCGAGCTGCTGGCCCGGACCGTGGGGTGGGGCCAGGCCGCGGTGTCCGGGGACGGCGGGTTCGTGCTCCTGGTCACCGACACGCAGCGGGAGCTCGAGCTGCGCGCCACGTCCGGGCTCGCGCCCGACGTGTCCGGGCAGCGACGGCTGCAGGTGGCCGAGGGCATCACGGGCCGGCTCTCGGACCTGCCGTTGCCGAGGGTCCTCGACGACCTGGACGCCGAGTCCGACGGGAGCGACCTCGGCTGGCTGCGGGACAGCGGGGTCCGCTCGGTGGTCAGCGTGCCACTGGTCGTCGAAGGCGGGCTGATCGGCGTACTCGGCGTGACGGCGGCCGAGCCCGCGCAGTTCACCCTCGATGACGGTGCCCGGCTGCAGAAGGCGGCGGACCGGGTCTCGATCGCCGTGCAGACCGCCCGGCTCACCGAGATAGAGCGGACCCGTCGCGGATGGCTCAGCTACCTCGCGGAGGCCAGCGACATGCTCGCCGGCACCCTCGAGCTGGACCGCACCCTCGCACTGGTGGCGCAGCTGGTCGTGCCACGGCTGGCGCCGTGGTGCGCGGTCTACCTGGTCGACGAGACGTCGACGCAGAGCCTCGTCTACGCCTGGCACGCCGACGAGGAGCGTCTGGAGGCCCTCGGCCAGCTGCTGGCCAAGGTGCCCGCGCCACCGCTCGGCGGGCGGGCGACACCCACCCCGTGGTCGCCCCTCGACGACGTGTCGTTGGACGGCCTCGCCCAGTCCGCCGGCCTGGCCGCGGCCGGGGCGACGGTGATCCCGCTGATCGCCCGCGGCCGCCAGACCGGCTGCCTGGCGCTGGGCCACGCCCCTGGCGAGCGCCCGCGTTCCGACCAGCTCGAGCTCGCCACCGATCTGTCGCGACGCGCGGCCGTCTCCCTGGACAACGCCAGGCTGTACGAGGAGCGGACCGCAACCAGCCGCGCACTGCAGCGCAGCCTCCTGCCGCACGAGCTGCCGGCGATCGAGGGGATCGAGATCGGTGTGGCCTACGACGCGGCGGGCTCGGGCAACGAGGTCGGCGGGGACTTCTACGACGTCTTCCCGGTCAGGCCCGACCTGTTCGCCTTCGCTGTCGGCGACGTCTGCGGCAAGGGCCCCGAGGCGGCGGCGGTCACCGGATTGGCGCGACACGCACTGCGACTGCTGGCCAAGCGCGGCGACTCCATGCACGACGTGCTCGCCGCACTCAACGCCGCACTGCTCGACGAGGGAGAGCGGGCGAAGTTCGTCACCGTCGTGTACGGCGAGGGGCGCCGGCGCCCGGGCGGGGGCATCGAGCTGCAACTGGCGTGTGCCGGGCACCCGGTCCCGTTGATCCTGCGCAGCGACGGGACGGTCGACGCCGCGGGTGTCATGGGAGACCTGCTCGGCGTCTTCGACAACCCGATCACTGACGTCAGCACCGTGGACCTGCGCCCCGGCGATGCCCTGGTGTGCTTCACCGACGGCGTCACGGAGCGTCGGCAGGACGGCCGGATGCTCGGCGAGGAAGGTGTGGCGGCGGTGCTCGAGTCGGCGGCGGGGGTCCCGGCAGCAGCACTCGCCCGCCGGCTGCAGACCGCCGTGACCGACTTCGCCGAGACCCCGCCCCGGGACGACCTGGCGATCCTGGTGCTGGCCGCGACCTGAGGACGTCCGCTCAGACCTCGACGACGAGCGGGATGATCATCGGGCGCCGCCGGTAGGTGTCGCTCACCCAGCGGCCCACCGTCCGGCGTACCAGCTGCTGGAGCTGGCGGCTGTCCCCGATCCCCTCGGCCGCGGCCTTGTCGAGCGCGTCCTCGATCAGCGGGCGGACCGCGTCGAAGACCGAGTCGTCCTCGGCGAAGCCGCGCGCGTGGATCTGGGGCCCGCCGGACACCTTGCCGGTAACCGAGTCGACGACGACCACCACCGAGATGAATCCCTCGTCGCGCAGGATGCGCCGGTCCTTCAGCGACGAGTCGGACACCTCGCCGACCGTCGAGCCGTCCACGTAGACGTAGCCGCACGGGACGGCGCCGACCACGGTGGCCCGGCCGTCGACCAGGTCGACGACCACGCCGTCCTCGGCGAGCACGGTGCGATCACGCGGCACCCCGGTCTGCACCGCGAGGTCCGCGTTGGCGCGCAGGTGCCGCCACTCCCCGTGGACCGGCATCACGTTGCTGGGCCGCACGATGTTGTACACGTAGAGCAGCTCGCCTGCCGCGGCATGGCCGGAGACGTGGACCATCGCGTTCGCCTTGTGCACGACGTGCGCGCCCCACCGGGACAGGCCGTTGATGACGCGGTAGACCGGGTTCTCGTTCCCGGGGATCAACGAGGAGGCGAGGATCACGGTGTCGCCCTCACCGATGCGGATCATGTGGTCCCGGTTGGCCATCCGGGACAGGGCCGAC
Source organism: Actinomycetota bacterium (assembly GCA_030841245.1). Taxonomy (GTDB): domain Bacteria; phylum Actinomycetota; class Actinomycetes; order JACCUZ01; family JACCUZ01; genus JAVEDG01. Next base: position 5,073 of record JAVEDG010000353.1, on the reverse strand, counting down.
ATCGGCTCGCCCTGCGACCCGGTGCAGACGAGCACGACCTGGTCGTCGGGCAGGTCCTCGAGCTTCTTCGGGTCCACCAGCAGGTTGCCGGGCACCTTGAGGTAGCCGAGGTCCCCGGCCACTCCCATGTTGCGGACCATCGACCGGCCGACGAACGCCACCTTGCGGTGGTGTGCGACCGCGGCGTCGAGCACCTGCTGAACCCGGTGCACGTGGCTCGCGAAGCATGCCACGACGATCCGTCTGGTCGCCTGGCTGAACACCCGGTCGAGCACCGGTGTGATGTCGCGCTCGGGGGTGGTGAACCCGGGGATCTCGGCGTTGGTCGAGTCGGACAGGAGCAGGTCGACGCCCTCGTCACCGAGCCGCGCGAATGCCCGCAGGTCGGTCAGCCGGCCGTCGAGGGGCAGCTGGTCCATCTTGAAGTCGCCGGTGTGCAGTACGAGGCCGGCCGGGCTGCGGATGGCCACGGCCAAGGCGTCGGGGATCGAGTGGTTGACCGCCACGAACTCGCAGTCGAAGGGCCCGATGCGCTCGCGGCCGCCCTCGCGCACCTCGAGGGTGTACGGCGTGATGCGGTGCTCCTGCAGCTTGGCCTCGACGAACGCGAGGGTCAGCCGGGAGCCGATGAGCGGGATGTCGGGCTTCTCGCGGAGCAGGTAGGGCACGGCCCCGATGTGGTCCTCGTGGGCGTGGGTCAGCACGACGCCGTCGACGTCGTCGAGGCGGTCCCGGATGTAGTCGAAATCAGGCAGGATCAGATCGACGCCCGGCTGGAAGTCCTCGGGGAAGAGCACGCCGCAGTCGACGATCAGCAGCCGCCCGTCGTACTCGAAGACGGTCATGTTGCGCCCGACCTCGCCGAGGCCGCCCAGGGCGACGACCCGAAGGCCTCCGGCGGCGAGCGGCGGCGGCGGCCCGAGCTCCGGATGCGGGTGGCTCACGAGGCGAGCCCGGCCGCCGCGAAGGTCTCGCGCAGCCCGGCGACCAGCTCGTCGCTCGCTTCGAGCAGCGGCGGGCGCATGGTGCGGGCCGCGATGACGCCCAGGGCGTGGACGCTGGCCTTGGCGGTGACCGCACCCTGCGACTGGCGGCTCATCACCGCGCGCACCACGGGGATCAGCCGCCGATGGATCTCCAGGGCCGCGGGGAGGTCGGATCGTCCGACTGCGGCGACCATGTCGGCGTACTCACGAGCGGCGACGTGCGACACCACGCTCACGACTCCCGTCGCACCGTGTGCCAGCCACGCGAGGTTGAGCGCGTCGTCGCCCGAGTAGTAAGCGAGGCCCGCCTCAGCCATCACGCGCGACCCCTCGAACACGTCACCCTTGGCGTCCTTGACCGCGACGATCCGGTCGTGCTCGGCGAGGCGCACCAGCGAGTCGAACTCGATCGGGGTGCCCGTGCGACCCGGGATGTCGTAGAGCATCACCGGGAGCTCGGTCGCGTCGGCGGCCTGCTGGAAGTGCCGGACCAGCGCGTCCTGGGGCGGCTTGCTGTAGTAGGGCGTGACGACGAGCAGGCCGTGGGCCCCCGCCTTCTCGGCGGACCTGGCCAGCTCGACCGTGTGGTGGGTGTCGTTGGTCCCGACCCCGGCCACCACCCGCGCGCGGTCCCCGACCGCCTCGGCCACCACCCGGACGAGGCTGTCCTTCTCGGCGTCCGAGGTCGTCGGCGACTCCCCCGTCGTGCCGCTGACCACGAGCCCGTTGCAACCGCGGTCGACCAGGTGCGTCGCGAGCCGCGCAGCGCCCTCGAGGTCGAGGGCCCCCGAGTCGGTGAAGGGCGTGACCATCGCGGTCAGGACGCGGCCGAACAGGTCGGGCGCAGGCGTTGTCGGCATGTGCTCACGCTACCCGTCGGGGCCTCTCCCCAGACGTAAGGGACCCCGTCGCTGCCCGCTCGGGGGTTCGGGTAGCAACGGGGTCCCCGTGACCTATCGGGGCGCCCGTGGCCGGTGTTACACGGGGACAGCAGCGGCCCCCGAGGACAGGACCCAACGGCCGGTCAGGGCGCGACGCGACCGTTCTTGGCGAACGCGTCATGGGTCAACGGCATCAGCCGGGCCCACTCGGCCTCCATCTTCTCGGCGACCATCTCGATCTCGCGCTGGGGGAACGACGGGTAGGCCGACTCGGGGTGCTTGGTCCGCAGCGAGAGGAAGTTCATCAGCGAACGCGCGTTCACGGTGACGTACATCGAGGAGAAGATCGTGACGGGCAGCACGATGCGGGCCACCTCACGGGCGACGCCGGCGTCGAGCATCTCGCGGTAGGACGCGTAGGCCTGCTCGCAGGCCCGACGGGTCGCCTCATCGACGATCTTGTGCTGCTCGGGGGTCCCGTCGACGAACTCGTACTTGCCCGGCCGGCCCTCCTGCACCAGCTTGCGGTCCGGCCCCGGCAGGTAGAAGACCGGTCGCAGCTCGCGGTAGCGCCCGCTCTCCTCGTTGTAGGACGCCATCCTGTGACGCATGAACTCGCGGAACACGAAGATCGGCGCCTGCACGTAGAACGTCATCGAGTTGTGCTCGAAGGGGCTGTTGCCGCACCAAGCCGGTACGCCGTTACGACGCACGTAGAGTGTGCCGTTGGGCACCGTCACACAGTAGATGCGGCCGGTGTAGCGGGTCAGGGACACCTGTCGTTGCCGCACCTCTGGCATCCAGCCGACCCGCGGCATCACGTTGCGAGCGCGGTAGAGGGTGACCCGGTAGCGAGCCTTGGAGCCGAGATGGGCGGGGTCGTTGTCGAACGGGTGGCGGTGCACGGTTGCCGCGCGGCCGCTCTTGAGGGCGATCTCCTGGATCTGACCCGCGAGGACAGGGCTGGTCGTGCTGTAGGTCCGCTTGCCTGTGCCGGACACGCTGCCGTCCGAGTGCCAGAGACCGTCCAGCAGCGCGTGAAGGGCCTGCACACCACTGCCCAGTACCTCGCGCGGGACGATCTTGGCCCCGTCCGTGTCGTAGCACTTCTTCGCGAACAGCCTGAAGTCCTCGTCGGCCAGCAGGTAGAAGCGCTCTCCACGGCGCGTCAGCTCGAAGCCGGCGGCGGCTGCCTGCTCGCTCAGATAGCCGATCTCACGGTCCTTGCGCAGCCGGAACGTCGGAGTGCCGCCGCGGCTGTGCCCGTCGCCGATGAAGAAGCCCAGCAGGGCGAACCACGCCGAGGGGAACGTCAGCGGCGTCTCCGGCTCCCACCGTCCCCCACCCATGCTCAGACGGTGCGACGCCTCGAGCAGGTCCCGGGCCGGCACCAGGTCGAACCGCTCGCGGTGCGGCTGCCGGCGTCGCTGCGCGTAGACCCGGTGGTCGGGCGTGACCAGCAGGTCGGCGTGCAACATCCGCACCCGGACCATCGGGCCGTCGTATGACTTGGCGATGTGGTGCTCGGCCCGCTGGTACTCGATCCGCCCGTCCGGGCCGAGCGTGGCGAACCACTCGGTGCCGGTGACGTCGGGCCACCGCTTCCAACCGTCGGTGGTGAGCACCTCGGTCAGCTCGTCGTAGCACCCGTGCCGATCTCGCATCAGGTAGTTGATCAAGCCGGTGGAGCGGCTGGCGTCGGCGTCGACGTCCTCGAGGGACTGCTCGCCCTTGGTCGACACCCGGGCGGCGAAGAGCACGTCGGCGTCCTGCGCACTTGACCGGACCAGTTCGACCGACACATCGGTGCGGAACTCGATCTCCGGGTGCCCCTCGCCCATTCGGTCGGCTCCTCTCCGGTACTCCCACGCGGTCGCGCCCACCCTAGCCAGCCGTCCGGACAGCGACGCCGCCCGACACTGCTCCCCCAGGGGACGGCCGTTACTGGTCGAAGTCGAGCACCACCCGGTCGCTCACCGGCGTGGACTGGCAGGCCAGGACGAACCCCGAGTCGATCTCGTCCTGCTCGAGCGCCCAGTGCCGGTCCATCGACACCTCGCCCTCGACCAGCCGTGCCCGGCAGGTGCCGCAGACCCCGCCCTTGCAGGCGTACGGCGCGTCGCGCCGTACCTCCAACGCGGCGTCGAGGATCCGCTGGCCACCACGGGGCAGGTCGAAGGTCGAGGACCTCCCGTCGAGCAGGACCGTCACCGAGCTCGAGCCCTCGAGCGGTGTCCCGTCGGGAGCCGACGACGCCTCACGTGGCGTCTCGCCCTCGACGTGGAACAGCTCCACGTGCACCCGCCGCGGATCGACCCCGGCGTCGAGCAGCACCGCGCGAGCCTCCTCGACCATGGCGAAGGGTCCGCACAGGAACCAGTCGTCCACCGAGTCGGGTCCGACCAGGTCCTGCATGAGCAGCCGCAGCTTGGCGGCATCGATCCGACCCGAGAAGAGCTCGACCTCCTGCTGCTCGCGCGAGAGCACATGGATCAGCCGGAAGCGGGTCGGGAACCGGTCCTTGAGGTCGGCCAGCTCGTCGAGGAACATCACCGAGCCCGTCGTCCGGTTGCCGTAGATCAGCGTGACACTGCTCTCCGGCTCGGTCTCGAGGACCGTCGCGACGATCGAGATCACCGGTGTGATGCCACTTCCCGCGGCGACCGCGCAGTAGCGCCTCCCGAGTGCCGGGTCCCCCGGTGTGAAGAAGCGACCGGTGGGCGTCATCACGTCGACGACGTCGCCGGGACGCAGCACCTCCGTGGCGTACGCCGAGAAGGCACCACCGTCGAGCCGCTTGACCGCCACCCGCAGCGGCCCCGTGGTCGCCGACGCGCAGATCGAGTAGTTGCGGCGCACCTCGACACCCTCGATCTCGAGCCGCACCGTCAGGTGCTGCCCGGCCGTGAACGCGTAGGCATCGCGAAGCTCCTCGGGGACGTCGAAGGTGATGGCGACCGACTCGGTGGTCAGGGGGGACACCGCCGCGACGCGCAGCGGGTGGAACACACCGTGACGCGCTGCGGGCGCCCGGCCGGGTGCGATCGTCGTCTCGGTCATCTAGATGGCCTTGACCTGGTCGAACGGCTCACGGCAGGCGTTGCACGACCACAGCGACTTGCACGCCGTCGAGCCGAACCGGCTGAGCTCCCTGGTGTCCGGGCTGCCGCACTGCGGGCACCGCACCGACAGCGACAGCGGGACGA
>JAVEDG010000348.1 GCA_030841245.1 Actinomycetota bacterium | reverse complement strand
TGCAGGCCAACCTGACCCGGGTGCAGGACCTGACCGCGGAGCTCCGCCGCCAGCTCAAGCCGCTGGGCCGTCAGGCCGAGGTGGCCCGACGCGCTGCCGTGATCCAGTCCGACCTGCGCGACGCCCGGCTGCGCCTGCTCGCCGACGACCTGGTGGCGATGACCGCCACCCTCGACGCGGAGGTGGCCGACGAGACCGCGCTGCGCGAGCGGCGCGGTGTGGTGGAGCAGGACCTCGCGGCCGCGCGCTCACGGGAGGCCGAGCTCGACGAGGCGACGGCGGCCGAGGCTCCGGTGCTCCTACGCGCCCAGGAGACGTGGTACCGGTTGTCCTCGCTGCGGGAGCGGTTCCGTGGGACCGGTGGGCTGGCGGCCGAGCGGGTGCACCACCTGGGCGAGGAGCCCGAGGAGCAGCGTCCCGGCCGCGACCCCGACGCGCTCGACGCCGAGGCCGGCGAGGTGCGTGAGCAGGAACGCGAGATCCTCGCGTCGGTGGCGGCGGACCGCGCCGCCCTCGAGCAGGCGGTGGCCGCCCGGCAGGAGGCCGAGGACGCCCTCGCGGCCGAGGAGCAGCGCTTCGCGGCGGCGGCGCGCGCCGCCGCCGACCGGCGGGAGGGGCTGGCCCGGCTGGCCGGCCAGGTGGCGGCTCGCCGCAGCCGGGTCGACGCCGGCGAGTCCGAGGTCGGCCGGTTGCGCAGCGCGCTCGAGCAGGCCGAGGAGCGAGCGGCACGCGCCCAGGCCGAGTTCAGCAGCCTGGAGACCCAGGTCGCCGGGCTCGACGCCGGCGAGGAGGATCTCGACACCGACCACGAAGAGGCGACGCTGCGCTACGCGGGCGCCGAGGAGCAGGTCGCGTCGCTGCGCGCCCAGGAGCGCGACGCCGAGCGCGACCGTGCCGCCCTGGTCGCGCGCAAGGAGGCCCTCGAGCTGGGCCTGGCGCGCAAGGACGGCTCCGGGACGTTGCTGGCCGCCGGTAACCGGCTCTCGGGCGTGCTCGGGTCGGTGGCCGCGCTGGTCACCGTCGAGGCGGGCCACGAGACCGCGGTCGCGGCCGCGCTGGGAGCAGCCGCCGACGCGGTCGCCGTCGCCGACGTGGGCAGCGCGGTGGACGCCATCCGGCTGCTGAAGGACGACGACGCCGGGCGGGCCAGGCTGCTGGTGAGCCGGCCGAGCAGCGAGGACCAGCAGGCTCCCTGGCAACCGGGCCCGGACGACGAGGCTGTCGAGGGGCTGCCGGAGGGGGCCCGCGCGGCGCTGGACCTGGTCGACGCACCGGCGGGGCTGCGGCCGGCGCTGCGCCGCCTGCTCGGTGGGGTCGTGGTCGTGGCAGGGCTCGCCGAGGCGCGGGCGCTGGTCGAGCGACGTCCCGAGCTCGTCGCCGTGACCCGTGCCGGCGACGTGCTGGGCGTGGATCGCGCCGAGGGCGGGTCGGCGTCGGTGCCCAGCCTGCTGGAGGTGCAGGCCGCGGTCGACGAGGCCGGCACCCGGCTGGGGGAGGCCGGCCACCGGCTCGACCGGCTGCGCTTCTCGCTCCAGGGCGCTCTCGACGAGCAGCAGCGAGCGACCCGCGACGTCAACGCTGCGCTGGACCGGTTGCACGACTCGGACGCGCGGATGTCCGCGGTGGCGGAGCAGCTGGGGCAGCTGGGGGCCCAGGCCCGGTCGGCGCACGCTGAGGCGGCGCGGATGCAGTCCTCAGTCACCGCTGCGTCCGAGCAGCTCGAGGCGGACCGTGGCGAGCTGGAGGCGCTCGATGCGCGGCTCTCGGCCGCGGAGGCGGCGCCGAGCGAGCGGGAACCCGACAGCACCGTGCGCGACGAGCTCGCCGAGGCGGCCAGGGCGGGGCGCGCGAGCGAGATGGAGGCCCGGCTGGCCGTCCGCACGGGCGAGGAGCGAGCCCGGGCGCTGGCCGGGCGCGCCGAGTCCCTCGCCCGCGCCGCCCAGCAGGAGCGCGACGCCCGCGCCAGGGCGATCGCCCGACGCGAGCGCCGCGCCCGGGAGGCTCGCGTGGCGCGCGAGGTGGCGATGGCCGCCCAGGCGGCTCTGGTGCACCTCGAGCACTCGCTGGTCGCCGCCGCGGACGCGCGGCAGGCCGCGGAGCGCGCCCGCGAGGCGCGCGACGAGGAGCGCACGGCGTTGCGCGGCCGGACCCGGGGGCTGACCGATGCGCTCGAGGTGCTCACCGACAGTGTGCACCGCGACGAGGTCGCCCGGGCCGAGCAGCGGCTGCGCATCGAGGCGCTGCAGGAGAAGGCGATGGAGGACCTGGGCGTCGAGCCCGGGTCGCTGGTGGAGGAGTACGGGCCGCACCAGCCGGTCCCGCCGTCGCCACCCGCGCCGGGCGACGAGGTGCCCGACGTCGAGCCGGGGCCGACGCCGTACGTGCGTGCGGTGCAGGAGAAGCGGCTGCGCGCGGCGGAGCGTTCGCTCGCTGTGCTCGGCAAGATCAACCCGCTCGCGCTGGAGGAGTTCGCCGCGCTGGAGGAGCGTCACCAGTTCCTCTCGGAGCAGCTCGAGGACCTCAAGGCGACCCGGCGCGACCTGCTCGACATCATCCGCGAGGTGGACGAGCGGGTGGAGCAGGTGTTCACGTCGGCCTTCCACGACACCGCCCGCGAGTTCGAGGGCGTGTTCGCGCGGCTGTTCCCGGGGGGCGAGGGCCGGCTGGTCCTCACCGACCCCGGTGACATGCTCGCCACCGGCATCGAGGTCGAGGCGCGCCCGCCGGGCAAGAAGGTCAAGCGCCTCTCGCTGCTCTCCGGAGGCGAGCGGTCCCTCACAGCGGTGGCGCTGCTGATCGCGATCTTCAAGGCGCGGCCCAGCCCGTTCTACGTGCTCGACGAGGTCGAGGCCGCGCTGGACGACATCAACCTCGGGCGGCTGATCGCGATCCTCGACGAGCTGCGCGACGCGAGCCAGCTCATCGTGATCACCCATCAGAAGCGGACCATGGAGATCGCCGACGCGCTCTACGGCGTGTCGATGCGCGGTGACGGCGTGACCAGCGTGATCGGCCAGCGGTTGCGCGAGGCCGAGCCCGCCTGACTCGCGCCCGGGGGTGACGTGGCTCACGTTTTCCCGCAGGGCCGGCGGGAAGGGGCTTTCACGTGCGATATCTCCTGCTCACCGACCTGGCGATCGGCGCGACCGGGCTGCTGGTGCTGCTCTTCGTCGCGTTCCCCTACCGCGGCCGGGCCGTGCCCAGGGCCGAGCGCGTCGGTCGGGCGGTCGAGGCCGTGGCGGAGCGGGTCGACCCGGGTGAGGCGCCGGCCCACGGGATCCTGACCGACCGGGAGGGGTCGCGCCGGATGGCGCGTCGCTTCGAGGTCGCGGAGCGCGGCGTACGGCGCAAGGCACGCGCGGCGACCCGCGCCATCGCACGCACCTGACGGCACGGGCCATCGCATGCACCTGACCGCACGGTCGGGGGTGCGCCTCTGGGAGACTCGGGGGTCGTGACCACTTATCTCGTGATCGCCCTGGTGCTCGCCGCGGTCCTGCTCCTCGCGGTGGTCGGGCTGCTGGTGCGCCGGCGCCCGCGCAAGGCCCCGCTCCCGCCGATCACCGACCGCTCCGAGCCCGTCGACCTGCGGACCGGGGACGTCCGGGTCATCACGCCGCCGGGTGCCCGGCCGGAAGCAGAGGTGGCCGAGCCCGGCACCGCGCTGGAGCAGCCGGAGCCCACGGCGGGACGCCTGCACCGGCTGCGCTCGAGGCTATCGCGCTCGTCGGGCATCGGCCGTGGACTGCTCGGTCTGCTGGGCCGCGACGACCTGGACGAGCAGACGTGGGACGAGGTCGAGACGGTCCTGCTGACCGCTGACGTCGGTCTGGCCCCCACCGAGGAGCTCGTCGACCGGCTGCGCACGAGGGTCAAGGAGCTGGGCGCCCGCAGTCCCGAGGCGATCCGCACGCTGCTGCGGGAGGAGCTGCTCGCTCTCGTCGGGCCGGACACCGATCGCTCGCTGCACACGGCGCATGAGGGGCGACCCGCGGTCGTGCTCGTCGTGGGCGTCAACGGGACCGGCAAGACAACCACCGTCGGCAAGCTGGCTCGCTTCCTGGTCGCCGACGGGCGCACGGTGCTGCTCGGCGCGGCCGACACGTTCCGGGCCGCCGCTGCCGACCAGCTGCAGACCTGGGGCGAACGCGTCGGCGCACCCGTCGTACGCGGGCCCGAGGGCGGCGACCCGGCGAGCGTCGCGTTCGACGCGGTCAAGCAGGGCATCGACGGTGGCTATGACACCGTGCTCCTGGACACCGCGGGCCGGCTGCAGAACAAGGTCGGACTGATGGACGAGCTGGGCAAGGTCAAGCGCGTCGTGGAGAAGCACGGTCCCGTCGACGAGGTGCTGCTGGTGCTGGACGCGACGACCGGGCAGAACGGGATGGTGCAGGCCCGGGTGTTCTCCGAGGTCGTGGACGTGACCGGCATCGTGCTCACCAAGCTCGACGGCACGGCGAAGGGCGGCATCGTCGTGGCCGTGCAGCGTGAGCTCGACGTGCCCGTCAAGCTCGTCGGCCTCGGTGAGGGTGCCGACGACCTGGCGCCGTTCGAGCCCGAAGAGTTCGTCGACGCCCTCATCGGCGACTGACCGACCCTCGCCGGCCGCGACGAGTGATGTCGGCCCCCCGGGGTTGAATACCGGCGAGCGACTGGAGGCGCGACATGACCGACCTGACGACGGCGGCCGACGCGGCCCGCACCCGCGACCTCGGCACGGCGCTGGACCTGGTCGTCCCCGCGCTTGACCGGCACCTGGCCGCACCGGCGACCGGAACCGTGTCCGGCCCGTCGGCGCCGTGGCGGGACCAGCTCGACACCCCGGTGCCCCAGCACGGCTTCGGTGACGCGGAGACGCTGCGGGTCCTCGCGGAGACGGTCATCCCGGACGCGATGCGGATGACCTCGCCCGGGTTCATGGGCTGGATCACCACCGGGTCGACGGTGGTGCCCGCGGTCGCGCGGCTGGTCGCCACCCTGGCCGGGACCCAGCGCTACCTCGAGCACACGACCGGGCTGCTCGAGTCGGTCGGGCTGCGTTGGCTGGCCGAGGCCTGTGCGCTGCCGGCCGACATGCACGGCGTTTTCTCCAGCAGCGGCTCGGTCGCCAACCTGATCGCGCTGGGCGCTGCCCGCCAGCACGCGTATGAGCTCCGTGGCGTGGACCCGTCACGCGCCGGCCTGCGCGACGCACCGGCCGGGCGCATCTACGCGAGCGCCGAGGTGCACCACTGCGTCCTCAAGTCGGCCGGTGTGCTCGGGCTCGGGCGCGACGCCGTGACGCTGGTCCCGGTCGACGGGAACCAGCGGGTGCGCGTCGATGCCATGCGCGAGGCGATGGCGGCCGACGCGCGCGCAGGAACAATTCCCGTGGCGGTTGTCGGGGTCGCGGGGACGACGAACACCGGCCGGATCGACGACCTCGACGCGCTGGCGGACCTGGCCGCCGAGCACCGCACGTGGTTCCACGTCGACGGCGCCTACGGGCTGTTCGGGCGGCTCGACCCGCGGCTGGCGGACCGGTACTCCGCGGTCGACCGCGCCGACTCCGTCGTGGTCGACGCGCACAAGTGGCTCACCGTCCCGACCGGGATCGGCGCCACGTACGTGCGCGACCGTGCGCTGCTCGGCCGCGCGTTCACCGGCGAGCCCAGCGACTACATCGAGGGCGCCTTCA
>JAVEDG010000345.1 GCA_030841245.1 Actinomycetota bacterium | reverse complement strand
GCAGGAAGAACCCGACCAGCAGCCCGCACTCGGCGAAGACGATGACCAGCAGGCCGATCAGCCCGAACGTCGAGATGAGGTGCTGGGCGTCGAGCGACGAGGTGCCGACGGCGGCGATGGTCACGGGGGAGAGGCTACCGGCGGGTGACATCGAAGGTCTCCACCTGTCCGTCCGCACCGGGCTTGCGCGGCTTGCCGTTGACGGTGAACCGGACGGCGCCGGAGTTGCCGACCACCACCTCGAGGTCCTTCTCGTCGAAGGTGGCGTGTGAGCCCTTCTTGAACAGCCGCGACACCAGGACCTCGCCCGCTCCGGTCCGCACCGTGATGTAGCTCGTGCCGGTGACCTCGAAGGCCAGGGTGTGGACCGGGGCCGACGGCGACGGTGTCGCGGACGCGGGGTCCGACGAGGGGCCAGCCACCGGACCGGAGGTGTGCGGTCCGAAGGTGCGGCCCAGGACCCGCGTGCCCGAACCCGGCGAGGAGGCCGCCTCGATGCTCATCACGGTGGCGACGATGGCAGCGATCACGAGGGCGAGCGCCACGGCAGCGAAGGCGAGCTGCCGGTGCTCGACGCTCGCGCGCGACCCGCCGAGCCCCGGTGATCCGTGACGGCCCACGGGGCGACGCTACCGGGTCTCCTTCCCGGCTCGGCGTCTGCGTTGCGCCCGGTCCACCGCGGCAACCCTAGGCTGGCCCCGTGACGGCGGACGGCGACGGGACGGGGCTCGCCGGCGGGGCGCAGCAGCCGGGGGTAGGGGTCGGACCGTGGGAGGGCGGGCTGCCGGACGACCCGAGGCTCGACCCGGTGCTGCTGGCGCAGGGCGACCGGCGCAACGTCGTCGACGGCTACCGCTACTGGCGGCGCGAGGCGATCGTGGCCGATCTCGACCTGCGCCGCCACGACTTCCACGTCGCCATCGAGAACTGGCAGCACGACTTCAACATCGGCTCGGTCGTCCGCACGGCCAACGCCTTCCTGGCACGCGAGGTGCACATCGTCGGGAACCGGAGGTGGAACCGCCGCGGCGCCATGGTGACAGACCGCTACCAGCACATCCGGCACCACTCCGACATCGGGGCCCTGGCCCAGTGGGCCGCGGAGTCCGGGCTCGTGCTGGTGGGCGTGGACAACGTGGCGGGTGCGGTGCCGCTAGAGGAGACCAGGCTGCCCCGGGCCGCCGTGCTGGTGCTCGGCCAGGAGGGGCCCGGCCTGTCCGACGACGCCCGTGCGGCCGCCCAGACGCTGGTCTCGGTCGCCCAGTTCGGCTCGACCAGGTCGATCAACGCCGGCGCCGCTGCGGCGGTCGTGATGCACACCTGGGTCCGGCAGCACGTGATCGGGCACCCGGTCTGAGCCACGCCGCAACTCGGTCGCGGGCGGTCACGACGACGCTCTAGGGTCCCGGGCAATGGACGACGACGAGCTGCTCGAGGCGTTCGACCGGCAGGTACGACGGGCGGCGACCGCGCCGGCCGGCTTCCGGGTCGACGTGGTGGACGACCCGGCGCCGCACCTGCGGCTCACCGCGGTGAATCCGGAGGCCGGATGGGGGGGAGGCGTCTTCTGGTGCGACCTCGACGAGACGAACGCCGACGCGGCCATCGCCGCGGCCATCGCTTGGTTCCAGGACAAGGTCGACGAGTTCGAGTGGAAGTACTACGCGTACGACCGTCCCGCCGACCTGCCGGACCGGCTCCGGGCCGCCGGCCTCGAGCCGGACGACGACGAGGCGCTCGTCGTCGGTGAGGTCGCCGTCGTCCGTGAACGGCTCGCCGCAGCCGTGGACCCTCCGGGCATCACCGTCCGGCGCCTGCACGGCGACCCGGCCGGGGCAGCGCGGGACTGGCAGGGGATGAACGACCTGCAACAGGCCGTGTGGGGACATGACGCAGCGGCGCAGAACGCGTCCATCGCCGCCGAGCTGGCGGCCGACCCGACCGGTACGTCGGTGTGGGTCGCCGTCGCCGACGACGGGGCGGATGGGGAACGCGTGGTCTGCGCGGCCCGGGCGAACTTCCACCACGGGACCGACTTCGCATCCCTCTGGGGCGGCAGCACCCTGGAGGCGTACCGCGGCCGGGGCATCTACAAGGCGCTCGTGGCCCGGCGCGCCGAGGAGGCCGCCGACCGCGGATTCCGATACCTGCAGGTGGACGCGTCGCCGGACAGCCGGCCGATCCTGCAGCGGCTGGGCCTTCGCCCGCTGACCTCGACGACGCCATGGGTGTGGCGCCGCGCCGGGCGGGACCGACCGGCCTCCACGTAGCCTCGGCGCATGACCGATCGACTCGTCGTCGTCGGCGGGGACGCAGCAGGCATGAGCGCGGCCTCGACCGCCAAGCGACGCGCCGGCGACGCGCTCGACATCGTGGCGCTGGAGCGGGGCGGGCACGCGAGCTACTCGGCATGCGGCATCCCCTACTGGGTGGCCGGCGACGTGGGCGACGTCGACGACCTGGTCGCCCGGACGCCGGCGCAGCACGCCGAGAACGGCATCGACCTGCGGCTGGGCCACGAGGTCACCGCCATCGACCTCGACCGCGGTGAGGTGGAGGTCGCGGACGGCGGGTCGGGCTCGGGGTACCGCATCGGCTTCGACCGGCTGATGATCGCCACGGGTGCCGTGCCGATCCGCCCGGACCTGCCCGGGGTCGACGCGCAAGGCATCTTCGGTGTCCAGACGCTCGACGACGGGGCGCAGGTCATCGAGACGCTTGCGTCCCGGAAGCCTCGGAGAGCGGTAGTGGTCGGCGGGGGCTACATCGGAGTGGAGATGGCCGAGGCGATGGTGCGCCGCGGTCTCGAGGTGGTCGTGGTCGACCAGGCTGCGGAGCCGATGACCACCCTCGACCCGGACATGGGCCGGCTCGTGCACGCCTCGATGGAGCAGATGGGCATCGACGTCCGCAGCAGCACCCCGGTGGAGGGGTTCGACGCGGGACCGGACGGCTGGGTGCGATCGGTGGTCGCGGGCGGGGCGGAGATCGCGACCGACGTCGTCGTCCTCGGCATCGGGGTGCGGCCCAACGTGGAGCTCGCCGATGCCGGCGGCCTGCCGGTGGGGGACGCGGGAGGTCTGCAGGTCGACCTGCGGATGGGGGTGAAGGGCCACCCGAACATCTGGGCGGGCGGCGACTGCGTCGAGACCTTCAACCTGGTGTCCCAGCGCTGGGTGCACGTCCCGCTCGGCACCCACGCCAACAAGCACGGCCGGGTGGCCGGGACCAACATCGCCGGCGGCTACGCCACGTTCCCGGGTGTCGTCGGGACCGCGATGACCAAGGTCTGCGACCTCGAGATCGCTCGGACCGGGCTGCGCGAGTCCGACGCGCGGGTGGCCGGGTTCGAGTTCGAGAGCGTGACGATCGAGTCGCGCACCCGGGCGGGCTACTTCCCGCAGAGCCGGCCGATGACGGTCAAGATGCTCGCGGAGCGGGGCACCGGGCGGCTGCTGGGCGCGCAGATCGTCGGCCGCGAGGGCTCGGCCAAACGCATCGACGTCTGCGCCGTCGCATTGTGGAACCGGATGACCGTGGCCGACCTGATGGACGTCGACCTGGGGTACGCACCGCCGTTCTCGCCGGTCTGGGACCCGGTCCTGGTGGCCGCCCGCGCCGCCGTGAGCGCTCTGCAAGGATGAGCGGAAGAGCAACCGAGCGACTGGGGAGCCAGCCATGCCGATCGCGACGCCGGAGGCCTACGCCGAGATGCTCGACCGCGCCAAGGTCGGCGCGTTCGCCTATCCCGCCATCAACGTCACGTCGTCACAGACGCTGAACGCCGCGCTGCGCGGCTTCGCTGAGGCCGAGAGCGACGGCATCGTGCAGATCTCGACGGGTGGGGCCGAGTTCCTGTCCGGCAGCACGATCAAGGACATGGTGCTGGGCGCCCAGGCGTTGGCGGAGTTCGC
>JAVEDG010000326.1 GCA_030841245.1 Actinomycetota bacterium | reverse complement strand
GCGCCAGCGTCGACCTGCCGATCCCCTGGGTCCTGCTGCCGGCCCGCGCCATCGGCGTCCTCGCGCTGGCCCTCCCGCTAGCAGTGCAGGGCCGCCTCCGTCTGACCCGGGCCGCTTTGCCGCTCGTCGTGGCAGGCGGACTGTGTGAGGTCGTCGGGTTCGGCGCGTTCGCCGTCGGGTCGCGGCACGGGCTCGCTGTGGCCGCCGTGCTGACGTCGCAGTTCGCCGCGATCTCGGGAGTCGCGGCCTACCTGCTCTTCCGGGAGCGGCTGACCCGGCTGCAGGTGTCCGGGGTGTCCATCGTCGTGGTCGGGGTCGCTGCGCTCACCGCCGTACGCGCGTGACATGAGCACGCGGTGGTCGGCTCGCTCCTCAGCCGGTCGGTCCGACGGCGCGGCGTCCCACGTAGACGACGTCCGGTTCACCCCGGCTGACGTCGACCCGGTGCACCCGGACGTCCGCCAGCTCGGTGCCCAGCAGAGCCTCATAGGTGGGTGCCTCGGCCGCGCTCCACACGGAGAGGGCTCCCCCTGGCAGCAGCCGGGACACGAGCAGCCGCGTCCCGGCGGCGCCGTAGAGGGCGGCGTTGGTGTCGGTGACCGTCCACTCCGGGCCGTTGTCGACGTCGAGACAGATCACGTCGTACGCCGGGTGCCCGACGTCGCCGAGATCGTCGGCCAGCTCGCCGACCAGCACCTCGACCCGCGGGTCGTCGAGCGCGTCCCCCGTCAGGTGCCGGAGATGGTGTCGGTGCCACTCGAGCAGCGCCGGCTCGATCTCCACAACGGTGACCCGTCCGACTCGCGGGTCGGCCAGCGCCTCGACCAGCGAGTAGCCGACGCCGAGGCCGCCGATCAGGACCCGTCCGGGCGCACCGACGAGGTCCATGGCAGCGCGCACCAGCAGCCGCTCGGACCGGCCGTCACGGGTGTCCATCAGGAACGTGCCGTTGCTGATCACCTCGAAGTGGGATCCCGCGCTGCGCAGCACCAGCTCGCCGCGCGGGGTGTCGACGCGCTCGACGACAACCGGCGCGTCCGCCTCGGGCACGTGGTCCACCGGGTTGAGGGTACGGGCGCGGGCTCCTCGGATCGGAGCAGTTTCGGCGGTGCCTGTCGAGCCACTGACCGCTGGCTCGCTCAGGGCCGCCAGGGTCCGGCCGGCAGAAAGCCCGGTGCCGGCGCCGGTCGCGCCAGGCCGAGCTCGTCGGCGGCCCAGCACATCCCGGCGTACGCCTCGCGTCGTTCGGTCTCGGCCAGCCGAGGAGAAGGCGGCTCGTCGTGGTCGAGAAGGAACCAGGCGATCAGGCCCGCCATGTAGGCGGACCAGCCGGGCTGCCCGGGCGCCAGCACGACGTGCGCCGGCCCACCGGCCGAGCGCACTCCCAGCTCGCCCCAGGCCAGGTTGAACTCCGGGTTCCCGCGACACGCGTGTGCCCAGTCGACCAGCACCGCGCCGCGGTCGGCGCGACACCAGTTCTGCAGGAACAGGTCGGGGTGCAGCAAGCGGTCGCCGTCCAGGTCGACCGAGCGCTCGGCGGCGAGCAGGTCGGGCATGGCTTGGGCAAGCCAGCCGCCATCGACGAGCCCCGACTCGGCGAGCCGGGCGGGTGCGGCCGCCAGGTCGGACGCCCAGCGCCCCTTCAGCAGCTTGGGCTCCGGATCGAGCCAGTAGAGAGCCTCGTGATCGGCGATCTCCTCGAGCGCGTCGCGCAGGAGGCTCGCGTCTTGGACGTCGATCGGGGTGCCCCAGCGCGCCGTCGACAGGTCCTCGATCACGAGCACCGCGGGCACGTCGTCGCCGCCGCCCTGATAGCCGAACAGCTCCGGCAGCCAAGGGGCCTGCAGGTCCTGGTAGATCCGCCCTTCGTTGGGGAGGCCCCGCTCCGCGCCGTCACCGACAGCTGCCTTGACGAAAGCGCTCCGGCCGTCGTCCCATCCGACGAACCAGCGGCCCAAGCCCGAGTAGCCACCCTCGTCCACGGCCACCCAGGAGTCGGGCTCGGCGTCGAACAGCGAACGCAGGAACGGCGCCACCTGCGGCGTGCTCGGCTTGAGCTTGGCCGGCGTCGTCATGCACGAGACGGTAGCGATCCGGGTCGGCCCGAGCTCTGCGTCGCCTGACCAGGTGAACAGCCCGGTTAGGCTCCGCGGATGGCACTGGACCTGAGCCCGCAGGAGTTCGAGGGGCTGGCCGGGCGGGTCGTGTCCGCGTCCCGTGACTACCTCGAGAGCCTCGATGCCAGGCCGGGCTTCCCGGAGGGGCAGGGCCGCGCAGCGGTGGAGCGGTTCGACCTGCCGCTGCCCGAGGACGGGATCGGAGCGGCCGCCTTCGACGATCTCGCAGACATCGCCGACCTGTCCCGGCCCGGCAACGCCCGCTTCTTCGGCTATGTGCTCGGCTCCGGGGACCCGGTCGCCGCGGTCGCAGACCTCTACGCGTCGGTGCTCAACCAGAACGTCACGGCTTGGCGCTCCGGGCCGGCGTCGGTCACGATCGAGCGCACCGTCGTGCGCTGGCTGGCCGAGGCGGTCGGCTGCTCCGGCTTCACCGGCAGCCTGGTCGGCGGCGGCTCGTCGGCCAACCTCATGGGACTGGCGATGGCGCGGGAGTCACGGCTGCCGGCGAACGAGGCCGGTGCGCGGCCCGGGGCGGTCTACGTCTCGAGCGAGGCGCACATGTCGATGGCCAAGGCGGCCGCGCTGCTGGGGCTGGGCAGGGACAACGTGCGGCTGGTCGATGTCGGCGCCGACTTCCGGATGCGCCCCGACTCATTGCGCGCCGCTATCGAGGCCGACATCGCCGGCGGCCTGCCTCCCGTCGCGGTCGTCGCCACGGCGGGCACGACCAGCACCGGTGCGATCGACCCGCTCGGCGAGACCGCCGACGTCGCTGCCGAGCACAACCTCTGGCTGCACGTCGACGGGGCGTACGGCGGGTTCGCCGCCATCGCAGTACCCGAGAAGTTCAGCGGTCTGGACCGGGCGGACTCGGTGTCGCTGGACGCTCACAAGTGGCTCTACCAGCCGGTCGACGCCAGCGTCGTGCTCTACCGCGACCGCGACACCGCCCGACGTACCTTCTCCTACACCGGCGAGTACGCCCGCAGCCTCACCGACGACCCGGTCGAGGGCTTCGCGTTCTTCGACGAGTCGTTCGAGCTGTCGCGCAGGTTCCGTGCCCTCAAGCTGTGGATGTCGCTGCGCTACCACGGGCTCCGGGAGTTCCGGGCCGCGATCACGACAGACCTGCGGCACGCGCGGCTCCTTGCCGACCTCGTCGACGAGCGGCCGGATCTCGAGCTGCTCGCACCGGTCGAGCTGAGCGCTGTGTGCTTCCGCTGGACGGGCGACGACCCGGCCCGGCTCGAGGAGCGCAACGCGGCGATCCTGCGCCGCGTGCAGGAGCGCGGGCGGGTCTACCTGTCCAACGCGCGGGTCGGTGCGGCCTTCGCGCTGCGGGCCTGCATCACCAACCACCGCACCACCGACGCCGACATCAGGGCAGTCGTCGACGAGGTGCTCGCGGCAGCCGCCGACACGTGAGCAGTCAGGAGCGCAGCAGGTCGCGTCCTTCGACGAAGAACGCCTGAGCCGACTCCGCAGTCGCGATGTCCTCGATGGTGCGGTAGGCGCCGAAGTCGGCGTTCCAGAAGTCGTCGCGGGCAGGGGGGCCGGCGTACGGACCCACGTAGACGTAAGGCAGCGGGATGGCCTCGTCACCGGGCGACGCGCCGTAATTGACCTCGGCCGCCGTCATCCCGAGATCGAAGTGCTCCGGGAAGATCTGCGCCTCGGTCGGCTGGTCGCCGGCCGCGAGCTCGCGCAGCCGGGAGAGCGCGTCATCCCCGAGCGCGAACCAGTCGGCGAGCACCCGCGCCGCGGCCGGGTCCACGGTCAGCACCGTGTCGGGCTCGAGCGGCGTCGCGGGAGCGTGCTTGGTCCACGGGAAGCCTGGCGTGATCCCCACGAGGTCGGCACCGGCACGAACAGTGGTGATCGGCGCCCGGCGTACACCGTCAGCATCGGTCACCACGATCTCGGTACCCACCACGGCGACGACGCGGCCCGCGGAGTCCGGCGTGCTGAAGCCGCCGGGCGTCGGACGGAGACCGATCTGGCCGGTCCACGTCTTGCGCGCGGCCGCCAGCACGTGCTCGGCGACCTGGTGCAGAGAGTTTCGAGTGCTGACGAGGACGTCCAGCGGCGGAAGCTCGCTCATGCCCACATCGTCGCTCACCAGTGACATGTGTGCACCCACGTCCTGCTGGCTCGACCGGGCCCGAGCCCGCCGGCCACGGGACGGGCGTAGCGTCGCCCCGGTCCCGGGCACGGGGTTGCACGACACAAGGAGGGCCGGTGGGCGCAGCGGGCGAGCGGGCCGCGACCGGGCGGCAGGTCGAGCTGCGGCACGGCGAGCAGCGGGCGGTCGTGGTCGAGGCAGGTGGCGGGCTGCGCGAGTACGCCGTCGGTGACCGGCCGGTCCTCGACGGCTACCCGGTGTCGGCCGCGCCGGACGGTGGTCGCGGCCAGGTGCTCGCACCGTGGCCCAACCGGGTGCTCGGAGGGAGCTACGAATGGGCCGGGCAGCAACTCCGGCTGCCGGTCACCGAACCCACGGCCGGCAACGCGATCCACGGGCTGCTCCGCTGGGTGAGCTGGGCGCCGGTCGAGCAAGCCGAGGAAATGGTGGAGCTGCTCGGCTCGGTGTGGCCGCAGCCCGGCTACCCGTTCGCGGTGTCGGTGCGCGTCCGCTACTCGCTGGGCCCCGACGGGCTGAGCGTGCGGATGCGCGCCCGGAACGAGGGCAGCGACGAGGCGCCGTACGGCGTGGGCATGCACCCCTACCTGACGGTCGGCACCGACCTCGTCGACGACGTCGTGCTGACGGTCCCCGCGCAACGGTGGCTCCGGACCGACGACGCGGGCATCCCGGTGGCCGCCGAGGACGTCGCCGGTTCCGCGTACGACTTCCGCGAGGGACGGCGGATCGGTGACCAGCGGCTGGACACGGCGTTCACCGACTTGCGGCGCGAGCCGGACGGATCCGCGCTGGTGCGGCTGGCCGGCCCGGGACCCGACCAGGGGGTCGACGTGTGGCTGGGGCCGGGCGCGCACTACGTGCAGGTCTTCAGCGGGGACACGCTCGCCGACCCGGGACGCCGGCGCCAGGGCCTGGCCGTGGAGGCGATGTCCTGCCCCGCCGACTCCTTCAACAGCGGCAGCGGCCTGGTCCGGCTCGCGCCCGGTGGGGAGCACGAGATGACCTGGGGCGTCCGCGCCTGGGGCTGATCCTGGGTCGGGATCGGGTCTCGGCACCGCCCATGCGATTGGGGTGGACGATTGGGGTGGAAAGGTGCCCTTTGGACTCCCCGAACACCATGCTTTACGGTGGTTCGCGGTTGTCGCGACACGTCCCGAAGGAGACATGGAATGCCCCAGGGCACCGTCAAGTGGTTCAACGCCGAGAAGGGCTACGGCTTCATCGCCCAGGACGGCGGCGGCGACGACGTCTTCGTCCACTTCTCTGCCATCGAGGCCGACGGCTACCGGTCGCTGGACGAGAACCAACGCGTGGAGTTCGAGGTCACCCAGGGCCAGCGCGGCCCCCAGGCCGACAAGGTCCGCCCGGTCTAGGGCGGCGCCACGCGGAGGTCTTCTGCGGTGTGCCCCGGCCGTCCGGCCGGGGCACACCCATTTGCGTTTACCGGATCTTGACCGCCTCCGACTCAAGTCGGGGTCTAGTCATTTCGACACATACTGCATAGTTCCAACGGGTCAGCAGAACCAGAGACCGGCGGCCGGCCGCCCTCTCGGTTCGTGAGAGGTGAGGGCGATGTCAGGTTCGGGGATCGCTGTCCAGCATTCCGGTGACCAGCTGCCCGGCAACCAGCTGTCCGGCAACCATGGCGATCACGGCAGCAGTCAGCACGACGACTGCGACGTCCAGGTGATGTCGATGCTGGGCGAGCACGTGCCGCTTGCGCTGCTGTGCGACCTCGGCACAACGGACGGACCCACGTCGGCCGAGATCCTCGCCGAAGAGGGCGAGCCCGAGTCGCAGTGGTGGCGTCAGTAGCCCCCCGTACGCCGGGCATGAACCGATTTCGTGCAGTCGCACGCCCGCTGGTAACGTTTGCGGTCACGCGCCGCTAGCTCAACTGGCAGAGCAGCGGACTCTTAATCCGCGGGTTGGGGGTTCAAGTCCCTCGCGGCGCACCGTGTCTGATCGAGGCCCACTCGCTTGACCTGCGCACAGCATCATCCGCATCGTCCCAGGTCAGCAGCGTTGTCACCTCTGCTGAGTCGTGAGAACCGGGATCTGGTGCCGAATCACCGACGAGCGCCGGACATCGGCGCTAACGTGGCTCCGCCGTTCGATCGGGAACGCGCGCTCTACCTCCGCTCCTGAGCGAAAATGGAGTAGCGATGTCGGACTTTTCAGCGCGTCGTCGACCCGTTCGCGCTGGGCGGTTCACCGCCGTCGGCCTGGCTGGCGTTGCCGCCACGTTTGCGATTGCGTCGCTCGCGACGGCGAGCGCGAGCGCCGCCACCAACTACGGAACGCAGAAGATTCGCGTCGGCGTGCAGATCCAGGACGGCGCGTTCGCCCCGTCGGGTACGACGACCGCCAACACCGAAGCCACGATCACCGAGACCGGTCCGAACGCCCCCGACCCCGGCGTCTCGACCTGCAACACCGATGCGGGAACCACGGAACCCGGCAGCACTGCGACTTACTGCATCTTCGCGGTCGACCAGCTCTACTCTGCGCAGCCGGGCGACACCGTCACCGTCACGCAGAGCACGGTCAACGACAGCCTTGTGATCGACTCCTCGACGAAGACGTTCGGCCCGTGCACCCTGACGCCAGCCGACGAGAACGGCGTCTGCTCCGCAGAACAGACCGCGCTGTTCAACGATCCGGGCATCCCGCCGACGACGCAAGACGACGTCGGCACGGTCAAGAGCGGCGGCACCATTGTCATCGACGTGACCGCCAACGACGCCTCGAGCGGCGCACCGTCGACGATCGCGATCGACACGCCCGCGGCGCACGGTACGGCTACACCGATCCCGTCCTCGAGCGCTGCAGGCGCCCATGCGCGCGCCGCTGCCGGCGTTGCCGCCACTTCGATCCGGTACACGTCAGACACCGGCTTCAGCGGCCACGACAAGTTCACTTACACGATGACCGACGCCAACGGTTCGTCGACGGCCTCCGTGTTCCTCACAGTTGTCGGCGAGTCGTTGACCCCGCCGGCCGCGGTCGACGACACGGCGACAACCGTGAGCGGTCGACCGGTGACCATCAACGTCCAGCGCAACGACGACCCGAACGGCGGCGGCGCACTGCACCTGACGTCAGTCGGCGAGCCCAGCCACGGCACCGCAAAGATCGATGGCACCTTGATCGTCTACACCCCGGCGAGCGGCTTCAGCGGCGTCGACCACTTCACTTATTCGACCGCGAACTCGAGCGGCAAGGCCAGCGCGCGAGTTACCGTCACTGTCACGGCGCCGACGATCTCGTCACTGCCCAACACCGGCGCTCCGGCCGTGTCGATCATCGCCATCGCGCTCGTCCTGATCACCGGCGGCAGCCTGCTCGCCGAGATCGGTCGGCGGCAACGGCGTGGTCACCGCGCCCAGAGCTGAAGATGCACCGACTGCTGGTTGGGTGGCACTGCCTCGCGTCCGAGTGCACGCGACTCCCTCATTTTCAGTTATAGCAGACTGCAGCCGGCCTCATGAGCGCCGAAATTTGGATCTAAGGTTCCGAACCTCAGATCGGAGCTGATGCCGTGAGCCCCCTGACTACCAGCGCCTTCGACCTTCCCGGCCACCTCACCCCCAAGGCCGATCCGACGCTGATCGCCGGCGACGAGCAGCACTTCGCGGCCATCGCGGAGAGCCTCGAGCAGTCGATCGCCGCTCTGTCCGACCGCCTCGACGCGGCGCGCCAGGCGCCAGGCGGCATCGGCCAGGAGGCGATGGACCGGGACATGGAGATCCACCGGCTGACCGCTCGCCTGCGCACCCTGCGCCGCTTCGGTCTGGACCTGTGTCTCGGGCACATGGTCAGCAACGCCGACCCCGAGCCCGTTTACGTCGGGCGGCTCGGCCTCACGGACAACGCCGGTCGCCGGCTGCTCGTCGACTGGCGTTCCCCCGCTGCCGAACCGTTCTTCGGAGCGACCCACGCCAACCCCATGGGCCTGGCGAGCCGCCGCAGGTACCGCTGGAAGCGCGGCCGGATCAGCGACTACTGGGACGAGGTGTTCGCAGTAGACGGGTTGGAGGGGCACCACGCCGCGCTCGACGACCAGTCGGCGTTCATCGCCAGCCTGGGCACCAGCCGGTCGCCCCGGATGCGCGACGTGCTCAGCACCATCCAGGCCGACCAGGACGCCATCATCCGCGCCGGATCCCGCGGCGCTCTCGTCGTCGACGGCGGTCCGGGCACGGGGAAGACCGTCGTCGCCCTGCACCGCGCCGCATACCTCCTCTACTCCGATCCTCGTCTCGGCCATCGCCGGGGCGGCGTGCTCTTCGTCGGCCCGCACCAGCCCTACCTGGCCTACGTCGCCGACGTCCTCCCCAGCCTTGGAGAGGAGGGCGTGCAGACCTGCACCCTGCGCGACCTCGTCGCCGAGGGAGCCGCCGCAGCGATCGAGGCCGAACCGAACGTGAGCCGCCTGAAGTCGTCAGCGGACCTGGTGCAGGCGGTCGAAGCGGCGGTGAAGTTCTACGAGCAGCCGCCCGCCACGGGGATGACGGTCTCGACCCACTGGGCAGAGGTCTGGCTGAGCGCCGGCGACTGGGCCGAGGCGTTCGAAGCAGCAGAGCCCGGCACTCCGCACAACGAGGCGCGCGACCAGATCTGGGAAGAGCTGCTGGCGATCCTGGCGGACAAGCACCACGACGACGTCCCGGACGACCTGTTGCGGAGGGCGCTGCTGCAGAACCAGGACCTTGTCACGTCCCTCAACAGGGCGTGGCCGCTGCTCGAAGCGGCGGACCTGGTCGGGGACCTCTGGTCGGTCCCGGCCTACCTGCGCAAGTGCGCGCCCTGGCTCAGCCCCGAGGACGTTCAGGCGCTGCAGCGCGAGGACGCGCAGGCCTGGACGGCGTCCGACCTGCCGTTCCTGGATGCAGCAAGGCAGCGGCTCGGCGACCCGGAGGTGTCACGGCGCAAGCGCCGGCAGGAGGCCGCCGTCGCCGCCGAACGAGAGCAGATGGCTCGGGTCGTCGACAACCTGATCGAGGCCGCCGACGACGAGTACGGCGTCGGTCTGGTGACGATGCTTCGCGGCGAGGACTTCGAGGATGCCCTGGTCGACGGGACCGCGCTGCCCACCACCGACCCGGACGTGCTCGCCGGCCCGTTCGCGCACATCGTCGTGGACGAGGCTCAGGAGCTGACCGACGCCGAGTGGCAGATGTTGCTGCTCCGCTGCCCGTCCCGCAGCCTCACCGTCGTCGGGGACCGCGCCCAGGCCCGGCACGGGTTCACGGAGTCGTGGCACGAACGGCTCGAGCGGATCGGACTCGACCGGATCACCCTGGCCACGCTGAGCATCAACTACCGGACGCCGGAAGAGGTGATGGCGCAAGCCGAGCCGGTGATCCGGGCCGTGCTCCCGGACGCCAACGTGCCGACCTCCATCCGCGGCAGCGGCCTGCCCGTCGTACACGGGTCTGCGTCGGATCTGGGCTCGATCCTCGACACATGGCTCGCCACGCACGCCGACGGGATCGCCTGCGTCATCGGCACCGGTGACATCGGAGCCGGCACGTTCGCGGCGACCTCGCGCGTCCGGTCGCTGGCCCCGGAGCTGTCCAAGGGCCTCGAGTTCGACCTCGTCGTCCTCGTCGACCCGGAGGCGTTCGGCACGGGCATCGAGGGAGCGGTCGACCGCTACGTCGCGATGACCCGAGCGACCCAGCAGCTCGTCATCCTGACCAGCTCCTGACATACCGTCGCCGACCCAGGGTCGTTACGGTGCGGGGATGACCGAGAAGATCGCGCCACGACAGTTCCACGAGGCGCCCGGCATCGAGGACTGGCGAGTGGTGTTCGAGGGCGCGTGCGCCCACTTCCGCACCAAGTCGTTCGCGGTGGGCGTGGCGCTGGTGGACGAGATCGGCAGGCTGGCCGACGCCGCGAACCACCACCCCGACGTCGACCTGCGGTACGCCGGGGTGACGGTGCGTCTGGTGACGCATGACGTCGACGGGCTCAGCGAGCACGACGTGGCGCTGGCCCAGCAGATATCGGCCGCGGCGCGCGAGCTCGGCGTGGCCGCCGACCCGACCAGGGTCCAGACCGTCCAAGTCGCGATCGACCGGCTCGTCGCCGCCGACGTACAGCCGTTCTGGCGCGCCGCGCTCGGCTACCAGGAGGCGGGTGACGATGACCTGGTCGACCCGCAGGGCCGCGGGCCGTCGATCTGGTTCCAACAGATGGACGAGCCTCGCACGGTACGCAACCGGATCCACGTCGACATCTCGGTGCCGCACGACCAGGCCGAGGCACGCGTCGCGGCAGCGATCGCCGCCGGCGGGAACCTGGTGAGTGACGCGAACGCGCCGGCGTGGTGGACCCTGGCCGACGCCGAGGGCAACGAGGCGGACGTGGCCACCTGGATGGGCCGCGACTGATCGGACGAAAGCCGCCAGCGGTGCAGGGCTGCTACCGCATCCCTCCCGACCGCCGTACGATCCTCGCGTCGTCGTCCCGACCCAACCCTTCGAGGCCGGATGTCCCACCCGTCGGCACCACGCCTGCCTCCACCCGACGACCCGGTCGCCCGCGCACTCGGTCGCACGGTCTGGCACGGGCTGCAACTCGGCGCCGTCATGGCGCGGATCGCCCGCGAGATCGGCCGGCCCGAGGATTTGATCTCGAAGGTGCCTCGCGCGCAGCTGCGCAAGGACCTGGTCATCCACCTGCCGCAGGCAGGGCTCTCCCCGACGGATGAGGCGGATCTTCTGGAGTGGCTGCAGCGGATCGCCGAGCCCGTCGACGAGTATGAGGAGCTGGGCCTGTCGACTCCGGCAACCGTCATGGAGCTCGGGCCGCCACTGTTGCAGGAGCTGACCTTCCTCCTGGAGAACGCAGCGGCCCTCGGCGACCATCTCCACACCCGCATCTGGCCCCGGACCGAAGTGCACAGCTGAGCCGCCGTGCCCGCATTCAACGGCTTCTCGGCACAGGCCCGCGCGTTCTACCGCAGGCTGGAAGCCGACAACACGCGCGAGTTCTGGACGGCCAACAAGGCGGTCTACGAGACAGAGGTGCGCGAGCCGCTCGAGGCGCTGCTCGCCGACCTCGAGCCGGAGTTCGGCGCGGCCAAGGTGTTCCGGCCCTACCGCGACGTGCGGTTCAGCAGGGACAAGACGCCGTACAAGACCCACCAGGCCGCCTTGGTCGGCGGCGGTGACGGCATGGGCTGGTACCTGCAGCTCGACGCCGACGGGCTGCTCGTCGGGGGTGGGTTCCGGGCGCACTCCAGCGAGCAGCTCGCGGGCTTCCGCCAGGGGGTCGACGACGAGGTCTACGGGCCGGAGCTGGAACGCCTGCTGCATGCCCTGGACGCCGCCGGCTTCCGACGGGAGGGCGAGACGCTCAAGACTGCGCCGAAGGGATACGCCGCGGACCATCCCCGGGTCGGTCTGCTGCGCCACAAGTCCCTGATGCTGGTGAAGACCTTCGGCGTGCCGCGCTGGCTGGCCACCCCGGCGGCCGCAGACCGGATACGCGAGTCCTGGAACGCGCTGCGGCCGCTGAACGGCTGGGTGTCCAAGCACGTCGCCGGCACTGACCCGTCCGCGGCGGCTGCGGCCACGAAGACCCGGTGACGGGCTGACTCGCCTTATTGCGAGATAGTTGCAACAACGAGTTGCTCGCGTCTAGGTTGACATGGTCAGGAAGTCGCCAGCCCGTGCGGCGGGCAGAGAGGCAGGGATGACCACGACCTCCGTTGCAACCCAGGCCTCCCGACTGGCCCGGACCCGTGCAGCGCTCTCCCGCCGTGAGTGGGTCTCGATCGGCGGCATGACCGGCTTCGTGGTCCTGCTGCACGTCGTCGGCTGGGGGGTGCTCGCGGGAGTCGTCGCGCCCCACCACTACGCGGTCGGCACCGGCCAGGTCTTCGGGGTCGGGCTCGGCCTCACGGCGTACACGCTGGGCATGCGCCACGCGTTCGACGCCGACCACATTGCAGCCATCGACAACACGACCCGCAAGCTGATGGGCGAGGGCAAACGACCCCTCGCCGTGGGCTTTTGGTTCTCACTCGGCCACTCGTCGGTCGTGTTCGGGCTGGTGGCCCTGGTCGCGTTCGGGGTGCGGGCGGTGGCCGGTCAGGTCGAGAGCGACTCGTCGGCACTGCAGCGCACGACGGGGCTGGTCGGCACCACCGTGTCCGGCGTCTTCCTCTACATCATCGGCATCATCAACCTGGTCGTGCTGATCGGGATCCTCAAGGTGTTCCGCTCGATGCGACGGGGCGCGTTCGACGAGGCCGAGCTCGAGGAGCAGCTTGGCCGCCGCGGGTTGATGAACCGCATCCTCGGTGGCGCCACGAAGGCAGTCAGCAAGCCGTGGCACATGTACCCCGTCGGCCTCCTGTTCGGCCTGGGCTTCGACACGGCGACCGAGGTGGGGTTGCTGGTCCTGGCGGGCGGCGCGGCGGCGTTCAGCCTCCCGTGGTACGCCGTGCTCACCCTGCCGGTGCTGTTCGCCGCCGGCATGAGCCTGCTCGACAGCATCGACGGCTGCTTCATGAACTTCGCCTACGACTGGGCGTTCTCCCAGCCGGTCCGCAAGGTCTTCTACAACATCACCATCACCGGACTGTCCGTGGCGGTGGCGCTGGTCATCGGCACCGTCGAGCTCGTCTCGATCCTGACCGAGCAGCTGGGCATCGACTCGGGTCCGCTGGCCGCGATCGGGTCGCTGGACCTCAACCAGGTCGGCTACGCCATCGTGGCGCTGTTCGCGCTGACCTGGATGCTGGCCGTCGCGGTGTGGCGGCTCGCGCGGATCGAGGAGAAGTGGTCGGCCGGGCTGCGCCGGTCGGCCGCGTCCGGCTCGGACTGAGGAAACCCAGCCCCGGCCGGCCCCGACCGGTCCGGTCCGGCCCTGCCCGGACCGAACCGGTCAGACCAGGTGCGTGTCGCGGTCGCCGGCCAGCACCCGGAAGCCGTGCAGCGCACCGAGCTTGCCGAGCGACTCGGGGCCCGGGATGCCGTCGGCGTCCGAGCCGCGGTAGCCGCAGCGCTTCTGCCACTCGGCGTACGCGCGCACCGTGTGCGGGCCGAACGAGCCCCCGGCCTGGTGCCGCGGGTCGAGCAGTCCCTCGCTGCGCAACGCCCGTTCGATCAGGCGGACACCGTGCGGGTGGCTGGGCGCACCATGACCGTCAGGGCTGCGCGCCGAGGCCACCATGTTGGCCAGGTTCACCGCCGGCAGTCGGCGGGTGATCGTGGGCGCCCGGTTCGGGTTCGACCCCCAGCCACTCGGGAAGTACGGCGGCACCCACCCGGCGAAGTCGAGTCCCCAACGCTCCTGGATCTCGTTGACGGGGACCAGGTCGACCTTGCCGCTGCGCCGGATGTCGGTGGAGTAGATCTTGCCGCCGCCCGCGGAGATCGTCGCGTGCCCGTAGCCGTGAGAGCCTCCGGTCCACAGCACGATCGCACCGGCCGGTGGGCGATGGTCGCCGTGGTGCCGTAGCCCGTGCCTGGCGCCGTGCCAGAAAGCCGTGGCACTTGTGGCACCGGCACCGCCGAAGCCGTAGCACCAGGCGGTGAAGTGCAGGCATTGCCCCGAGTAGTCCCGGTCCGGCCAGGCGACCTCGCCGCGCGCGTAGGCGACAGCCTGCTGGGGGCTCCACGGTGCCAACCGGTCCAACCCGGCCGTCGACACGTACGTCATCGCGCACCTCCTTGCGCCGGGACCGGAATCGCGTCCTGCCCGTCTGCATGCGCGATGTACGGCGGTGTGGTCTGCGGTGGCGGACCGGGGTCGGTCAGCTCGTCCGGCGGGTCCACGGACGGGTCGAGGCGGCTCAGCTGGTCGAGCACGTCCTGAGCGGAGTGCCTGCCGTGGCCGTTGCCCTCGTGGGAACGCAGGTCGAGCTCGATCCGGGCACCCGCCGGCTCCCCCGCGGGCACGTCGTGCGGGGCCGGCTCGTAGCGGACCGGGCGAGCGGCGGCGGTCCGCCGGGGTCGCCCGCGGCCGGCACCCCCAGCGACACGGTAGTTCGGCTCCGGCTCCGGCTCCGGCGCCGCAGTCGCGCGGCGCTGGGTGTCGGCAGCCGCGCCCTCCCGGTGCAGCTCGCCGCCACGGGGCCTGGCCTTCGCGCCGAGGTAGCCGACGTGGCTGATGCCCAGCAGACCGAGGAAGGCGGGGTTCAGGTCAGGCAAGCCGGTGATGCCGGCCGGACCGGCGGGGGCGCTCACGCCGCGGCCGCTGAACTGGTGGATCGCCGCACCGACGTACGCACCGACGACCAGGACGGTGATCAGCAGGTTCTGCAGCTTGCCGGTGTCGACGAGACGGTCTGTGTCGGGGCCCTCCTCGACCGAGACAAGCTGGCGCAGCCGCTCTTGGCCGGCAGACGTGGTGGCCACCTGATCGGGTCGGGTCCTCTCCTTGTACGACTTGACCCCGCCCGCGACGACAGCAGAGCTGACCGAGATCCCGAGCAGCCCGAGCAGGTTGCCCGGGATGGAGAAGTCGAGCGGGTCGACCCCACGCTCGGCCAGTCGCCCGATCGTGACGCCGCCGGCCAGCGAGAGGACGACGATGGTCCACGACATCAGCTGCAAACGCGACAGGCTCAGCCTGCCGCGCCCGTCGACCAGCGCCCCCCAGACCCGATGCCGGGTGGCCAGCCCCGCCGCCATCGTGACGACGAGCGCGCAGGCCGCGGTCAGGGCCCAGCCCCACCAGAGTGCGCGCATGACATGTCACCCCCCACTTCCCCTGGTTCTCATTGATGCACCAGCACGGGCCGTCGACAAGGGCCGCACGCACAGTGATGCCATTCCTTT
>JAVEDG010000316.1 GCA_030841245.1 Actinomycetota bacterium | reverse complement strand
CTTGCCGGTGAACAGAAGGAGCCGCACCTAGCGCTCCGGCCGCCGAGGTTCGGTCACTCGCGCTCGACCCGCTTCTTGAGCTCCTTGAGGGCCTTGTCGATGATGACCTTCTCGGCCTTTCGCTTGATCATGCCGAGCATCGGGATCTTGACGTCGACGGCCAGCTGATAGGTGACCGTGGTCGAGCCGTCGCCGTTGTCCTGCAGCAGATAGGCCCCGTCCATCGACTTCACGATCTGCTCCGCCTCGACCAGGCTCCAGCGCACCGCTTCGTCGCCGGACCACCTGTAGGTGAGCGTGTACCTGTCCTTGATCGCACCCTCTTCGAGGTTGAACCAGACCTGCTCGGGCCGGCCGTCCGCGCCGGTGCTGCGGACCTCGGTCTCTCGCACCGCCCCGGTCCACTCGGGGTAGGCCGCGAAGTCGGCGATCACTGCCATCACCTCGGCAGGCTTCGCCGCGACGTCGATGCTCGACTCGGTCCGATCCGCCATCGGCTGCCGTCCTTCCCGGGCGCGCGGCTTCGTCTCCTGCAGGCTATCCGGTGCGACGGGGCCGGGTGGTCGGCGGGCGACTCAGAGCAGAGAGCCGAAGATGGACATCACCGCGAAGAGCACCGTGCTGATGACCGTCAGCCCGCCGAGCATCAGACCGACCCGCTTGGGGGTCGAGTCGACCATCGCGAAGGCGCGGCTCAATCGTGTCGACGGGCGCGTCTCGGCGGCCAGCCGGGCCAGCAGCTCGGCGCTGATCGCCTCGATCCTGGCGTCCTCAATCGACTGGGTCGGGGTGCCGAACGCTGCGGCCGCCGCAGGGGTGACGGGAGAGGTCGTGGCCGCGGCAGGCTCCGCGGCGGACCGCGAGTGCCGACCATGGCGTATGCCGACAGCCACCGACTCACCGATGATGCCGCCCTCATCGACCCCGCCGCCGACGGCTACCGGCTCGGTCGTGAGTCCGGATGTCGGCTGCGCGGCCGCGGGCACGACCGGCTCGGGGACGGGCTTCGGGGCGGGGCGCAGGTCGGCGTAGCACAGCGAGCACCACTGCGCGCCGGTCGGCACGTGAGCGGCGCAGCGCGGGCAGCGCGGGGCGTCGTGGGTCTGGTCAGGGCTCACGAAGGTGGTTTCGGCAGGCTCGTCCCGTTGCTTGACCCCTGGTGCGAAGCAGGCGTGTGACAGCGTTGTCTACGCTGGAGCCGCAGATGTCAGTAGGGTCACGGCTCAGACACCGCGACCGGTCGAGGAGTGGACAAAGGTGGACGAGTACACCGCACCGGCGCTGGTGGAGCCGGGGGCCTCCGGCAACCTCACCGATGCCGTCGTCGAGAACGCCCGCGAGGCGCCCGACGACGTGTTGTTCAGCCGGCGGGACGCGGACAACCACTGGCAGGACGTGACGGCCCGGCAGTTCCTCACCGATGTCGAGGCGCTGGCCAAGGGCCTGGTCGCGTCCGGCATCCAGGCCGGCGACCGGGTCGCGCTCATGTCGCGGACCCGCTACGAGTGGACGCTGTCCGACTACGCGATCTGGTTCGCCGGGGCCGTGACGGTGCCGATCTACGAGACCTCGTCGGCCGAGCAGGTGCGCTGGATCCTCGAGGACTCCGAGGCCGTCGCCGTCATCGTCGAGACGAGTCAGCACGAGGCAACGGTCACCGAGGTGCGCGACTCGCTGCCGGCGCTGACCGCGGTCTGGTCGATCGACGAGGACGGCACCATCCCGCTCGACACGCTGGCCACCGTCGGCGAGAAGGTGACCGACGTCGAGGTCGAGGCGCGCCGCGCGGGGGTCAAGCCGCAGGACGTCGCCACACTCATCTACACCTCTGGGACGACCGGCCGGCCCAAGGGCTGCGAGCTGACGCACGGCAACTTCACCGACTTGACGGCCAACGCGACGGAGATCCTGCGCTCGGTGGTCGGCGCCACGGAGGCCAGCACCCTGCTGTTCCTGCCGCTGGCCCACGTGTTCGCGCGCTTCATCCAGGTGCTGTGCATGGCGTCCCGGACCCGCATGGGGCACACCGCAGACGTCAAGAACCTGCTCGGCGACCTCGCCGAGTTCCAGCCGACGTTCATCCTCGCCGTACCCCGGGTGTTCGAGAAGGTCTACAACTCCTCGGTGCAGCGTGCGGAGGCCGACGGCAAGGGCAAGATCTTCCACCAAGCGGTCGACGTCGCGATCTCCTACAGCGAGGCGCAGGACCATGGCTCTCCCGGGTTCGGGCTGCGGGCCAAGCACGCGATGTTCGACAAGCTGGTCTACGGCAAGCTCCGCCACGCGCTGGGCGGCAAGGTCACCTACGCCGTGTCAGGGGGCGCACCCCTCGGCACGCGCCTCGGCCACTTCTTCCGCGGCATCGGCGTCACCGTGCTCGAGGGCTACGGGCTCACGGAGACGACGGCCCCCACCTCCGTGAACACTCCGGAGAGGATCAAGATCGGCACCGTCGGACGGCCGCTGCCCGGGGTCGGCGTGCGCATCGGGCCCGACGGTGAGGTCCTGGTCAAGGGCGTCAACGTGCTCAAGGGCTACTTCAACAACTCCGACGCGACCGCCGAGGCGATCACCGACGGCTGGTTCCACTCCGGCGACCTGGGTGAGCTGGACGCCGACGGCTTCCTGCGCATCACCGGCCGCAAGAAGGAGCTGATCGTCACCGCGGGCGGCAAGAACGTCGCGCCGGCCGTGCTCGAGGACCGGTTGCGGGCCCACCGGCTGGTCAGCCAGTGCATGGTGGTCGGTGACGCGCAGCCCTACATCGCTTGTCTGGTCACGCTCGACGAGGAGGCGCTGCCGTCCTGGCTGCAGCAGCAGGGCAAGCCCGAGATGTCTGTCGCCGAGGCGGCCGAGGACGACGACGTACGCGCCGAGGTCCAACGGGCCATCGACGACGCCAACAAGGCGGTCTCCAAGGCGGAGGCGATCAAGCGGTTCAAGATCCTCACGATCGACTTCACCGAGGAGAACGGCGCGCTGACCCCCTCGCTCAAGCTCAAGCGCAACGTGGTGATGAAGGAGTACGCCGGCGAGGTCGACGCGCTGTACTCCTGAGGGCGAGGATCCGGCCGCGCATGTCCCTGGACGCGTGACGGATCGAGCACGCAGTGTCGCCAGACAGCGGCCAACAGCGTGGCGTTCGGGGGACTTGCGCCGAACGCACCGTCCTTGCAGCACGACGCGACTACCTTCTTGTTGGCTCGGGGTGTCGCATAAGTCCCAGGGAGGGGTCCTAGTGGCTAACTATGTCCGGATGGTCGTGCAGCGGCGGGATGACGAAGGTGCATCGGCGGTCGAGTACGGCCTGCTGGTCGCCGCCATCGCCGCCATCATCATCCTGGTCGTGTTCGCGCTCGGCACGTTCGTCAAGGGCGCGTTCAAGGACACCTGCACCGCGTTCCAGACGTCCAACGCAGTGAACTCGTCCGGTCCGGCCAGCAACAACTGCAACCAGTAGCAGCAGGCGTTCCATCTGAGGCCCGAAGCAA
>JAVEDG010000313.1 GCA_030841245.1 Actinomycetota bacterium | reverse complement strand
CTTGAGGCAGTTGTAGGACCGGACCGTCAGGTCCATCTCCTCGATGGGCAGCGCCAGGTCCGCGGCCAGGGCGGCGTCGGTCGGCGAGGGGCCGATGTCGATGCCCTCGGCCTCGGCGTTGAGCTCCTGCGCCAGGCCGAACAGGCCGACGAGGGTCTTGCCGGCCGACGCGACGGCGTCGCGCGGCGTCATCGAGGACTTGGTCTCGACGTCGATCACGAGCCGGTCGAAGTCGGTGCGCTGCTCGACGCGGGTCGCCTCGACCTTGTACGTCACCTTGAGGACCGGTGAGTAGATGGAGTCGACGGGGATGCGGCCGATCTCCTGACCGGCCTGCTTGTTCTGCACGGCGGAGACGTAGCCGCGGCCGCGCTCGACGGTGAGCTCGATCTCGAGCCGGCCCTTGCCATTGAGCGTGGCGATGTGCAGGTCGGGGCTGTGGATCTCGACGCCGGCCGGCGGCGCGATGTCGGACGCCTTGACCTCGCCGGGACCCTGCTTGCGCAGGTACATCACGACCGGCTCGTCGACCTCGGAGCTCACGACGAGCTCCTTGATGTTGAGGATGATCTCGGTGACGTCCTCCTTGACACCGGGGACCGTCGTGAACTCGTGCAGCACGCCGTCTACCCGGATGCTCGTCACCGAGGCACCGGGGATCGAGGACAGCAGGGTGCGGCGCAGCGAGTTGCCGAGCGTGTAGCCGAAGCCCGGCTCCAGCGGCTCGATGATGAAACGTGAACGAAAGTCGTCGACGACCTCTTCGGCCAGGGTGGGGCGCTGTGCAATCAGCACGGGTATTGCCTCTCTGTCGTGGTGCCCCGCTATATGAGCACCGTGGGTACTGCTGGTCTTGCTGGTCTTACTGAGTTGCGGTCCTTGCTACTTCGAGTACAGCTCAACTATGAGCTGCTCCTGGACCGGCGTGTCGATGACCTGCCGGGCCGGGAGGGAGTGCACCAGGATGCGCATCCGGGTCGGGATGACCTCGAGCCATGCCGGCACGATGCGCTCGCCGACCTCGGCGCGCGCCACGATGAACGGCGTGAGCTCGAGCGAGCTCTCGCGCACCTCGACGATGTCGCTGTCGGTCACGCGGTACGACGGGATGTCGACCTTGTGCCCGTTGACGACGATGTGGCCGTGTCGGACCAGCTGGCGCGCCATGTCGCGGCTCTTCGCGAATCCGGCCCGGTAGACCACGTTGTCCAGCCGGCTCTCGAGGATCCGCAGCAGGTTCTCGCCGGTCTTGCCCTGCCGGCGGTTGGCCTCGTCGTAGTAGCCGCGGAACTGTTTCTCGAGCACGCCGTAGATGCGCGCGCACTTCTGCTTCTCGCGCATCTGTAGGAGGTACTCGCTGTCCTTCGACCGTCCGCGCCCGTGCTCACCCGGGGGGTAGGGGCGGATCTCGATCGGGCACTTCGGCGACTCGCACTTGGCGCCCTTGAGGAACAGCTTCATCTTCTCGCGGCGGCAGCGCTTGCAATCCGCACCTGTGTAGCGAGCCATCGCTCAAACCCTCCTGCGCTTGGGCGGCCGGCAGCCGTTGTGCGGGACCGGCGTGACGTCCTGGATGTTGCCGACCTCGAGCCCCGCCGCCTGCAGCGAGCGGATCGCGGTCTCGCGACCCGAGCCCGGGCCCTTCACGAAGACGTCGACCTTGCGCATGCCGTGCTCCTGGGCCCGCCGGGCGGCGCTCTCCGCGGCCATCTGCGCGGCGAACGGCGTGGACTTGCGCGAGCCCTTGAAGCCCACGTGCCCCGCCGACGCCCATGAGATGACGTTGCCCATCGGATCGGTGATGGAGACGATGGTGTTGTTGAAGGTGCTCTTGATGTGAGCGTGGCCGTGCGCCACGTTCTTCTTCTCCTTGCGGCGCACCTTCTTGGTGCCCGCGCCCTGGCGGCTCTTCGGAGGCATCTGGTTACAAACTCCTGGGTTGGCTGGAAAGTCTCAAGGCGGTCGACCGCGTCACTTCTTGCCGACCTTCTTCTTGCCGGCGACGGTCTTGCGCGGGCCCTTGCGGGTGCGGGCGTTGGTGTGCGTGCGCTGGCCGCGGACGGGCAGTCCGCGACGGTGCCGGAGCCCCTCGTAGCAGCCGATCTCGACCTTGCGCCGGATGTCGGCCTGCACCTCGCGGCGCAGGTCACCTTCGATCCGGTAGTTGGCTTCGATCCAGTCACGCAGCTTGACCAGGTCCTCGTCCGTGATCTCCCGGACTCGGGTGTCGGCGCTGACGCCGGTGTTCTTCAGGGTCTCCAGCGCACGGCTGCGGCCCATGCCGTAGATGTAGGTCAGGGCGACCTCGAGGCGCTTCTCGCGCGGTAGGTCGACACCGACAAGGCGTGCCATCTGGGCGGTTCTCCATCTCTTTGCCAGGTCCTGCTCGCCGCTCCCCACCCGCCCGGGTGTGGGCCCCGGCCTGGTCCGGGGGTTCCTCGTCGTACGGACGAGGTGCGGCGCGCTTGTCTGTCGTGCTGGACTCGTGCGGGTGATCAGCCCTGACGCTGCTTGTGACGTGCGTTCTCGCAGATCACCATGACCCGCCCGTGACGGCGGATCACCTTGCACTTGTCGCAGATCTTCTTGACGCTCGGCTTGACCTTCATCGTGTTGTCGTCGGCCTTCATCGGTGAGGGGGTGGTCGCGCGGGGCGCCCGCCGTACCCGTTGTCGTTCGGTCGGTGGCTCGCGCACGACGTGCTGACGGTCGCGGGCTCAGTGGAGCGGTGGACGATGCGACCGCGGTCGAGGTCGCCGCGACCCACAAGTGCCCGGTCACGCCCGCCAGACCAGCCGCGGGGAAGGCGTCACTGAACGTGAGCAGGCCGGAGAGTCGGCCCGCTCGTGGGTCGGCCTCAGAGTCTACGACAGCGGGCCCGCGAAGGCGAACCGGCACCGGGCGGGGTGACGAACCGGCGCAGATCGACCGGTGGCCTCAGCCGGTCGCCGCCGTCGCGCCGAGCGCGGCCAGGCGCGCGGCCCCGCCGTCCACGGCGGTGAGCACCCACGGCCCCGAGGCCGTCAGGGTGAACGTGTGTTCGAAGTGAGCCGACCAAGCACCGTCGGCGGTGACCACGGTCCAGCCGTCGTCGAGCTGGCGGGTGTGCCGGGTGCCCAGGTTCAGCATCGGCTCGACCGCCAGGACGAGCCCCGGCTCCAGGCGTGGGCCGCGGCCCGGCCGGCCGTAGTTGGGCACGTGCGGCATCTGGTGCATCTCGGTGCCGATGCCGTGCCCGGTGTACTCCTCGACGATGCCGTACTCACCCTGGGTGGCGACGTAGCTCTCGATGGCATGGCCGAGGTCGGTCACCCGCCCGCCGAGTCGAGCAGCCGCGAAAGCGCGCCAGAGCGCCTCCTCGCAGACCCGCAGCAGCTCGG
Source organism: Actinomycetota bacterium (assembly GCA_030841245.1). Classification (GTDB taxonomy): domain Bacteria; phylum Actinomycetota; class Actinomycetes; order JACCUZ01; family JACCUZ01; genus JAVEDG01. The sequence goes on along the minus strand of JAVEDG010000313.1, from coordinate 17,275 downwards.
CGTGCTCCGGGGCAACCTCGCCGACCCCGACCGTGACGGCGGCGTCGCCGTGCCAGCCCTCGAGGATGGCGCCGCAGTCGATGGAGACGATGTCGCCCTCGTCGAGGCGGCGCGACCCCGGGATGCCGTGCACGATCTCGTCGTTGACCGACGCGCAGATGGAGCCGGGGAACGGCGGGATCGACGGGTGCGGCTGGTAGCCCTTGAACGACGGGATCGCTCCGGCGGCGCGGATCTCGGACTCGGCCAGCTCGTCGAGCTCGGCGGTGGTCACACCAGGAACCGCGGCATCGCGCACCCGTTCCAGCGTGCGGCCGACGACGAGACCCGCGGCCCGCATCAGCTCGACCTCCGCCTCGGTCTTGAGCTGGATCATCCGGTCACGCCTCCTGAACATCGTGGGTCACTCGAACCGGCGCAGTGCGTTGATCGCCCGCTCGGTGACATCCTCCACGGGGCCGGTGGCGTCCACGCCGCGCAAGAGCCCGCGGTCGCCGTAGTAGCCGATGAGCGGTGAGGTCTGGTCGGCGTAGACCTCCAGCCGGTGTCGGATGGTCTCCTCGCGGTCGTCGTCGCGCTGGAACAGCTCGCCGCCGCAGCGATCGCACACACCGTCCCGGACGGGCGGGTCGAAGTCGAGATGCCAGACGTGGCCGCAGCGCCGGCAGGTGCGTCGCCCCGACAGGCGCCTTACCACCTCGTCGTCGTCGACCACCAGCTCGAGGACCACGTCCAGCGACGCGCTGTGCTCGCCCAGCCACCCGTCGAGCACCTCGGCCTGGTGCACGTTGCGCGGGAAGCCGTCGAGCAGGAAGCCCTCGGCCGAGTCAGGGTCGCGCAGCCGCTCCCGCACCATGCCGATGGTCACCTCGTCGGGCACCAGGTCACCCGCGTCCATGTACTTCTTGGCCTCCAGTCCGAGCTGGGTGCCCTCGCTGACGTTGCCCCGGAAGATGTCCCCGGTCGAGATCTTCGGGATCGCGAAGTTCGACGCGATGAACTGCGCCTGGGTGCCCTTCCCGGCGCCTGGTGGTCCTACGAGTACGAGACGCATCAAGCTGCCACGGTGCGTGAGCCGGCGTTCCTGTTGGGAGCCATGCCCTAGCGCAGGAAGCCCTCGTAGTTGCGCTGCTGGAGCTGACTCTCGATCTGTTTCACCGTCTCGAGCCCGACACCGACGATGATCAGGATCGCGGTGCCGCCGAACGGGAAGTTCTGGTTGGCGTGGAAGAGGCCGAGTGCGACAAGGGGGATCAGCGCGATCGAGCCGAGGTAGAGCGAGCCGGGCAGCGTGATCCGCGACAGCACGTAGTCGAGGTACTCGGCGGTCGGGCGGCCGGCGCGGATGCCCGGGATGAACCCGCCGTACTTCTTCATGTTGTCCGCGACCTCGGTCGGGTTGAACGTGATCGCCACGTAGAAGTAGGTGAAGAAGACGATCAGCCCGAAGTAGCTGAACATGTAGATCGGGTGGTCACCGCGGATCAGGTACTTCTGCAGCCAGGTCGACCAGGCAGGGGGGTTGGTCTTGTTCGCCAGGTTGACCGCGAGCGAGGGCAGGTAGAGCAGCGACGAGGCGAAGATCACCGGGATGACACCGGCCTGGTTCACCTTCATCGGGAGGTACGTCGACGAGCCGCCGTACATCCGGCGTCCGATCATCCGTTTGGCGTACTGCACCGGGATGCGGCGCTGGCACTGCTCGACGAAGACGACCAGCGAGACGATGACCAGGCCCGCTCCGACGACCAGGCTGAACAGGCCCCAGCCGCGCTCGATGCGGATCGCCCACAGCGAGGTCGGGAAGCCGGCCGCGATGGAGGTGAAGATCAGCAGCGACATGCCGTTGCCGACCCCGCGGTCGGTGATCAGCTCGCCGAGCCACATGATGACGCCGGTCCCGGCGGTCATCGTGATGACCATGACGACGATGCCGAACAGGCCGATGTTCTCGTAGATGATGTGCTCGCTGCAGCCGCTGAACAGCTGTCCGGGCTGGCGGGCGAGCGCGATCAGGCCGGTCGACTGCAGGATCGCCAGCCCGATCGTCAGGTAGCGGGTGTACTGCGTGAGCTTGGAGGTGCCGGACTGACCCTCCTTCTTCAGGGCCTCGAAGCGCGGGATGACCACGGTGAGCAGCTGCACGATGATGCTCGCCGTGATGTAGGGCATGATGCCCAGCGCGAAGATCGACAGCCGCAGCAGCGCCCCGCCGCTGAACAGCTGGATCAGGGTGTAGAGACCGCTGCCGGCCTGCTGCTGGTCCAGGCACCGGTTGACCGCCTGGTAGGAGACGCCCGGGGTCGGGACCACGGAGCCGACCCGGAACAGCGCCATGATCGCGAGCGAGAAGAGGATCTTCTTACGCAGATCTGGCGTGCGGAAGGCTCGGACGAACGCCGTGAGCACGAGATCCTCCTACGGTGCACCCGCGCTTGCGGCCGGGTGGTCGATCGAGCGGGCGAAAGGTCGGACCAGCAACGGGCATTCCGCTCCGCGGGTCCCTCGGGGACGATAACACCTTGCGCGCCACCCAGTCGGCGAGCGGGCGTGTGACGACCCGGTCGCACCGCCACCTCCCGTGGGCGCGGCGAGACGTCCCGAGGAGGTCCGACTCGTCCCTTACCGGTCCGCCGCCTGCTGGCGGCGGACCCGGCGGGAGACGACCTCAGAGCTGGGTGACCTGGCCGCCCGCAGCGCTGATCTTCTCGCGGGCGCTCGCGGAGAACCGGTGCGCGCTGACCTGCAGCGCCACACTGGTCTCCCCGGACCCGAGGATCTTGACCGGCAGACCCTTGCGCACGGCACCCTTGGCCGCCAGGTCCTCGACGCTGACCTCGCCGCCGTCGGGGTAGAGCGCGCTCAGCCGGTCGAGGTTGACGACCTGGTACTCGGTGCGGAACGGGTTGGTGAAGCCGCGCAGCTTGGGCAGCCGCATGTGGATCGGCATCTGCCCGCCCTCGAAGCGGCTGGAGACCTGCGTGCGGGCCTTGCTGCCCTTGGTCCCGCGGCCGGCGGTCTTGCCCTTGGAGCCCTGGCCGCGCCCGACGCGGGTCTTGGCCGTCTTGGCGCCCGGAGCCGGACGCAGGTGATGGACCTTCAACGTCATGGCTAGTCGACCTCCTCGACGGTGACCAGGTGCGACACCGTGTTGACCATCCCGCGGATCTCCGGGCGGTCCTCCTTGACGACGACGTCGTGGAGACGCTTGAGCCCGAGGGTGCGCAGCGTGTCGCGCTGGTTGCGCTTGCCACCGATCCCGGACCGGATCTGGGTGACCTTGAGCCGCTTGCTCATCGGGGCCCCCACGGGATCGTGAGCGCACTGAGCGATGTCGTGGTGAGGGACATCAGGTGGTCACCCCCGCCCGGGCCCGCAACAATGCGGCGGGTGCGACGTCCTCGAGAGGCAGGCCACGGCGAGCCGCGACCGACTCGGGCCGCTCGAGCTCGCGCAGCGCCTGCACCGTTGCGTGGACGATGTTGATCGGGTTGGAGGAGCCGAGCGACTTGGAGAGCACGTCGTGCACCCCGGCGCACTCGAGCACGGCTCGCACCGGCCCGCCGGCGATGACACCAGTACCCGGCGAGGCCGGCTTGAGCAGGACCACGCCCGCAGCCTTCTCGCCCTGCACGGGGTGCGGGATGGTGCCCTGGATGCGCGGCACCTTGAAGAAGTGCTTCTTGGCCTCCTCGACGCCCTTGGCGATCGCGGCCGGCACCTCCTTGGCCTTGCCGTAGCCGACGCCTACCGTGCCGTCGCCGTCACCGACGACGACGAGCGCGGTGAAGCTGAACCTCCGGCCGCCCTTGACGACCTTGGCCACGCGGTTGATCGCCACGACGCGCTCGACGTACGCGCTCTTCTCCGCGGCACCGCCGTCACGGCGGTCGCGCCGGTCCCGGCGCTCACCGCCGGCTCCGCCACCGCGGCGCTGGGGTCCTGCCATCAGAGGTTCCTCATCTCGTTGCGTTCGGTGTTCGCGTGCGACTTCAGCTGCTGGGTCCTCACAGCGACAACCCACCTTCGCGGGCGCCGTCGGCGATCGCCGCGACGCGGCCGTGGTACCGGTTGCCCGACCGGTCGAAGACGACCGCGCCGACGCCGGCGTCCTTCGCCCGGGCGGCGACCAGCTCGCCGACCTTGCGGGCCTTTGCCGTCTTGTCGCCCCCGTGAGTGCGCAGGTCCGCCTCCATGGTGGAGGCCGACGCCAGCGTGCGTCCGGCGACATCGTCGACGACCTGCACGTAGACGTGACGTGACGAGCGGCTCACCACGAGGCGCGGCCGTGCCGCCGTACCCGTGACCCGCTTGCGGACCCGAAGGTGCCGCCGGGCCCGGCTGACGGTGCGTGAGCCCTGCCTGATCTTGAAGCCGACTGCCATTACTTCCCAGCCTTTCCGGCCTTGCGGCGGATCTGCTCGCCCTGGTACCGCACGCCCTTGCCCTTGTAGGGGTCCGGGCGGCGCAGCTTGCGGATGTTGGCCGCCACCTCGCCGACCTTCTGCTTGTCGATGCCCGACACCGTGAACCTGGTCGGCGCCTCGACGTTGAAGCTGATGCCCTCCGGCGCCTTCACCACGACCGGGTGGCTGAAGCCGAGGGCGAACTCGAGGTCGCTGCCCTTGGCCATCACGCGGTAGCCGGTCCCGACGATCTCGAGGGTCTTGGAGTAGCCGTCGGTGACCCCGATCACCATGTTCGCGACCAGCGTCCGCGAGAGGCCGTGCAGCGCCCGGTTGCGACGCTCGTCGTCGGGGCGGCTCACCTGCAGGGTGCCGTCCTCGCCCTTGGCCACCTCGATGGGCTCGGCGACGGTGTGGCTCAGGGTCCCCTTGGGTCCCTTGACCGTCACCGCCCGGCCGTCCAGCGAGACGTCGACGCCGCTGGGCACAGGAATCGGCAGTCGTCCGATGCGCGACATGTTCGGTCCCCTTCCCCTACCAGACGTAGGCGAGGACTTCCCCACCCACGCCCTTCTAGGCTGCCTGCCGGTCGGTGAGCAACCCGGAGGACGTCGAGATGATCGCCACCCCGAGGCCGCCGAGCACCCGCGGCAAGTTGGTCGACTTGGCGTAGACCCGAAGACCCGGCTTCGAGATCCGCTTGATGCCGGCGATCGACCGCTCCCGGTTGGGGCCGAACTTCAGGTCAAGCACCAGCGTCTTGCCGACCTCGTCCTCGCCGGGCTCGTTGACCTTCCAGCCGGCGATGTAGCCCTCCTGCTGGAGGATCTCGGCCACATGGGTCTTGAGCTTGGAGTGCGGCATCGCCACGGTCTCGTGGTACGCCGTGTTCGCGTTACGCAGACGGGTCAACATGTCTGCGATCGGGTCCGTCATGGTCATGGCTTCGGGCTGCTTCCTCGCCGTGGTTTCGCTCTCCCCGGGGGGACGACCTTCGGCGTTCTCGGTTCGTGCGTCGTGTGTCCTGGACTGGTGGTGCTGGCTTACCAGCTGCTCTTGGTGATGCCCGGCAGCTCACCGCGGTGGGCCATCTCGCGCATGCAGATGCGGCACAGCCCGAACTTGCGGTAGACCGAGTGGGGTCGTCCGCACCGCTGGCAACGGGTGTAGGCGCGCACCTTGAACTTGGGTTTGCGCGCCGCCTTGTTGATCAGCGCTTTCTTGGCCACGTCACTGCTCCTGGTCGATGGTCGCGTTCCGCTCTTCGTTCGCTGTGCGTGCCGGCGAGTTCACGGCTTCGCGCTCACTCATCACGTCACTGCTCCTTGTCGATGGTCGCGTTCCGCTCTTCGTTCGCTGTGCGTGCCGGCGAGTTCACAACTTCGCGCTCACTCATCACGTCACTGCTCCTTGAAAGGGAAGCCGAGCTGCTTGAGCAGCGCTCTTCCCTCGTCGTCGGTCTTGGCCGTGGTCACCACGGTGATGTCCATCCCGCGGACCCGGTCGATCTTGTCCTGGTCGATCTCGTGGAACATCGACTGCTCGGTGAGGCCGAACGTGTAGTTGCCCTTGCCGTCGAACTGCCGCGGCGAGAGGCCACGGAAGTCACGGATGCGCGGCAGGGCCACCGAGAGCAGGCGGTCGAGGAACTCCCACATGCGGTCACCGCGCAGCGTCACGTGCGCGCCAATCGGCATGCCCTCGCGCAGCTTGAACTGGGCTATCGACTTGCGTGCCTTGGTGATGGTCGGCTTCTGCCCGGTCACCGTGGCGAGGTCGCGCACCGCGCCGTCCATCAGCTTGGAGTCCTTGGCGGCATCGCCGACACCCATGTTCACCACGACCTTGGTCAGGCCGGGCACCTGCATGGGGTTCGAGTAGCCGAAGTCCTCGCGCAGCTTTGCGGCGATCTCCTCGCGGTAGCGCGCCTTGAGCCGGGGCAGCGCGCGTTGGGTGCGCTCGCCCGACGTGGTGCGCTCGTCTGTTGTGTCGGTGGTGCTCATCAGATGTCCTCACCGGTCCGCTTCGCGTAGCGGACCCGCACCGACTTGGGGCGTCCCTCGCGATCGACCGTCTCGACCCGGTAGCCGATCCGGCTGCCGACCTTCTTGCCCTCCACCTCGACGAGCAGCATCACGTTGCTGACGTGGATCGGGGCCTCCTGTGTGACGATGCCGCCGGTCTTGGCACCGCGCGTCGTCTGTCCGATCTTGGTGTGCTTCTTGATCCGGTTGACGCCCTCGACCAGGACCCGCTGGCTGTCCGGGTAGGCCTCGATGACCTTGCCCGACGCGCCCTTGTCCTTGCCGCTGACGACCAGCACCCGGTCGCCCTTCTTGATCTTCATCGCCATGTCAGAGCACCTCCGGTGCGAGCGAGATGATGCGCATGAACCGCTTCTCCCGCAGCTCACGTCCGACCGGGCCGAAAATGCGGGTGCCGCGCGGGTCCCCGCCGTCACGGATCAGCACGGCGGCGTTCTCGTCGAAACGGATGTACGAGCCGTCGGGACGGCGCCGCTCCTTGACGGTGCGCACGACGACGGCCTTGACGACCTCGCCCTTCTTGACCGTGCCGCCAGGGATGGCGTCCTTGACGGTGGCCACGATGACGTCACCGATGCCGGCGTAGCGCCGCCCGGAGCCACCGAGCACACGGATGCACAACAGCTCCTTGGCACCCGTGTTGTCGGCGACTCGCAGCCGCGACTCCTGCTGGATCACTTCATTCTCCTGATCGTCCGGGGCCCTTGCGGACCCGACGGAGCGTTCTCGCCTACTTGGCCTTCTCGATGACCTCGACCACTCGCCAGCGCTTGGTGGCCGACAGCGGTCGCGTCTCCATCAGCAGCACCCGGTCGCCGACGCCGCAGCCGTTCGCCTCGTCGTGGGCATTGAGGTTGCTCGTCCGCCGGATGACCTTGCCGTAGAGCGAGTGCTTGACGCGGTCCTCGACAGCGACGACGACGGTCTTGTCCATCTTGTCGCTGACGACCAGGCCCTCACGGGTCTTGCGGGGGCCACGTCCGGCCGTTGTGTCGCTGCTCATCTCGTCCTTCTGCTCACTCATGCGGTTGCGTCCTCGGTCTCGATCCCACTGATGCCGAGCTCGCGCTCCCGCATGATCGTGTAGATCCGGGCGATGTCCTTGCGGACGGCACGAAGACGCCCGTGGCTCTCCAGCTGACCGGTCGCGGCCTGGAAGCGCAGGTTGAACAGCTCTTCCTTCGCCTCCCGCAGCTTGGAGAGCAGCTCGTCGTCCTCGAGGCCACGCAGCTCGATGGGCGCGGTTCCTGTCGCCATCAGAAGTCACCACCCTCACGAGCCACGAACCGGCACTTCATCGGGAGCTTGTGCATCGCGCGGCGCATCGCCTCGCGAGCGATCGGCTCCGGCACGCCGGCCAGCTCGAACATGATCCGGCCGGGCTTGACGTTGGCGATCCACCACTCGGGCGATCCCTTGCCGGAGCCCATCCGGGTCTCGGCCGGCTTCTTGGTCAGCGGCCGGTCGGGGTAGATGTTGATCCACACCTTCCCGCCGCGCTTGATGTGGCGGGTCATGGCGATACGGGCCGACTCGATCTGCCGGTTGGTGACGTAAGCCGGTTCGATCGCCTGGATGCCGTAGTCGCCGAAGGCGATCTTGGTCCCGCCCTTTGCCTTCCCGGAGCGGCCCGGGTGGTGCTGCTTGCGGTGCTTGGTCCTGCGTGGGATGAGCACGGCTAGGCCTCCGTTCCGCTGCTCGGGGTCGAGGAGGCCTCTGCGGCGGGGGCGGCGGTCGCGGTGGGCTCGCTCGCGGCAGTGGGCGCAGCCTCGTCCAGCGTGGGCTCGCCGTCGGCCGGGCGCGCGTCGCGGGTGGGCCGACGGGGCGCCGTACGGCCGGGCCGCTGGCGCTGCGCCAGCCTGGCGGCCGCCTGCTGGGCCTCCCGCTCGGCCCGGTTGCCCGACGCGTCGCCCTTGTAGATCCAGACCTTCACGCCGATCCGGCCGAACGTCGTGCGGGCCTCGTAGAAGCCGTAGTCGATGTTGGCGCGCAGCGTGTGCAGCGGGACCCGACCCTCGCGGTAGAACTCGGAGCGAGACATCTCTGCGCCGCCGAGCCGTCCGGAGCACTGCACCCGGATGCCCTTGGCGCCGGCCTTCATCGTCGACTGCATCGACTTGCGCATGGCGCGTCGGAAGGACACCCGGCTGGTCAGCTGCTCGGCGACCCCTTGGGCCACGAGCTGGGCGTCCACCTCGGGGTTCTTGACCTCGAGGATGTTCAGCTGCACCTGCTTGCCGGTGAGCTTCTCCAGGTCGCCGCGGATGCGGTCGGCCTCAGCGCCGCGACGGCCGATGACGATGCCCGGGCGGGCGGTGTGGATGTCGACCCGGACCCGGTCGCGGGTCCGCTCGATCTCGACGCGGGAGATCCCGGCCCGCTCCATGCCCTTGGACATGAGGCGGCGGATCGCCACGTCCTCCTTGACGTAGTCGCTGTATCGCTGCCCCGCCTTGGTGCTGTCGGCGAACCACCGGCTCTTGTGGTCGGTGGAGATGCCGAGCCGGAACCCGTGCGGATTGACCTTCTGACCCACTAGCGGGTCCTCCTCTTCGATGCGGTCGAGCGGCCTGCGGAGGAGGCCTCCGCCGGCCGCGGCCGGACCACGACCGTGATGTGGCTCGTGCGCTTGCGGATGCGGTACGCACGGCCCTGTGCCCGTGGGCGGAACCGCTTGAGCGTCGGGCCCTCGTCGACGTACGCCTCCTGTACGACGAGGTCCTCCGCCTCCACCCGCCGGCTGGCGCGCTCGGCGCTGACCCGGGCGTTGGCGACGGCGCTCGCGAGCACCTTGTAGACGGGCTCGCTCGCCGCTTGCGGTGAGAAGCGGAGCACGGCAAGTGCCTCGTCGGCCGACATGCCGCGGATCAGGTCGATGACCCGGCGAGCCTTGGTCGGCGTCACCCGTACGAACCGCGCGGCGGCACGCGACGGTGCGACGTCGGTGACGGACTGGTCAGACACGACGTGACCTCCTGTCGTCCTTGACGTGGCCACGGAAGGTGCGCGTCGGGGCGAACTCGCCGAGCTTGTGCCCGACCATCGCCTCGGTCACGAAGACCGGGACGTGCTTGCGCCCGTCGTGCACGGCGATGGTGTGGCCGAGCATCGCCGGGACGATCATCGATCGGCGGGACCACGTCTTGATGACGTTCTTGGTGCCCTTGTCGTTCTGGGCGTCCACCTTCTTGATGAGGTGGTCGTCCACGAAAGGACCCTTCTTCAGGGAACGCGGCATGGTTCTGCGTCAGCTCCGATCAGCGCGTCTTGCCGGTCTTGCGGCGGCGGACGATGAGGGCGTCGCTGGACTTGTTGGCCCGGCGGGTCCGGCCCTCGGGACGGCCCTTCGGGCTCACCGGGTGGCGACCGCCGGAGGTCTTGCCCTCGCCACCACCGTGCGGGTGGTCGACGGGGTTCATCGCGACACCGCGGACGGTGGGGCGCTTGCCCTTCCAGCGCATCCGCCCCGCCTTGCCCCAGTTGATGTTGGACTGCTCGGCGTTGCCGACCTCGCCGATGGTGGCGCGGCAGCGCACGTCGACGTTGCGGATCTCGCCCGAGGGCATGCGCAGCTGCGCGAACGGTCCGTCCTTCGCGACCAGCTGCACGCTCGAGCCCGCCGACCGCGCGATCTTGGCGCCACCACCCGGGCGCAGCTCGATGGCGTGGATCACCGTGCCGACCGGGATGTTGCGCAGCGGGAGGTTGTTGCCCGGCTTGATGTCGGCGGAGGGGCCGTTCTCGATCCGGTCACCCTGGCGCAGGCGGTTCGGCGCGATGATGTAGCGCTTCTCGCCGTCGGCGAAGTGCAGCAGGGCGATCCGTGCCGTGCGGTTGGGGTCGTACTCGATGTGGGCGACCTTGGCCGGGACGCCGTCCTTGTCGTTGCGCCGGAAGTCGATCAGCCGGTAGGCGCGCTTGTGGCCCCCGCCCTGGTGACGCGTGGTGATGCGACCGGCGTTGTTCCGCCCGCCCTTGCTGTGCACCGGGCGGACCAGCGACTTCTCCGGCGACGACCGGGTGATCTCGACGAAGTCGGCGACGCTGGAGCCACGCCGGGACGGCGTTGTCGGCTTGTACTTGCGAATACCCATCAGCTGACCGCCTCTCCACTGTGTTCGCTGCTTCGGAGGGCCTTCGCCGCGCCAGCCATCATCAGGTAGCTCATGACACAGGCCCCCCGAAGATGTCGATGCGGTCGCCCTCGGCGACGGTGACGATGGCGCGCTTGGTCGCGTTGCGCCGGCCCCAGCCGGTGCGGGTGCGCTTGCGCTTGCCCTCACGGTTGAGCGTGTTGACCCCGGACACCTTGACGCCGAAGACCTGCTCGACCGCGATCTTGATCTCGGTCTTGTTGGCGTCGCGCTGCACGAGGAACGTGTACTTGTTCTCGTCGAGCAACCCGTAGCTCTTCTCCGACACGACCGGCGAGAGCAGGATGTCGCGGTGGTCCTTGTGGTGCAGGCCCATCAGCTCTCACTCCCGTTCTCGGCGCTGTCGGTCTCGGCGCTGTCGGCTGCCGCCTCCGGCTCGCTCGCGGCCTCGCTCTCGGCCGCGACGGCCTTGGCCCCGCGACCGGTCGCCGGCCCCGCCAGGAACGCGTCGAGGGCGGCCCTGGTGAAGACCACGTCGTCGGACACGAGGACGTCGTAGGTGTTGAGCTGGTCCGGCACGAGCAGGTGCACCGTCTCGGCGTTGCGCAGGCTCTTCCAGGTGAGCTCGTCGGACCGCTCGATCACGACGAGCACGTGCCGGCGCGACGAGAGGTTGGCCAACGCGGCCACCGCCGCGGTCGTCGACGGGGCGTCGCCGTCGAGCAGGCTCGACACGACGTGCACCCGCCCACCGCGCGCCCGGTCGGAGAGCGCACCACGCAGCGCTGCGGCCTTCATCTTCTTCGGGGTGCGCTGGTCGTAGCTGCGCGGTGTCGGGCCGTGCACGACGCCGCCGCCGGCGAACTGGGGTGCCCGGGTCGAGCCCTGACGCGCGCGTCCGGTGCCCTTCTGGCGGTACGGCTTGCGCCCACCGCCACGGACCTCGCCGCGGTTCTTCGTCGAGTGCGTGCCGGCGCGAGCCGCAGCGAGCTGAGCCACGACGACCTGATGGATCAGCGGGATGTTGACCTGGACGTCGAACACCTCGGGAGGCAGCTCGAAGGTCCCGGCCTTCTTGCCCTTTGCGTCGCGGACGTCGACGGTGAGGGTGGTGGTTTCAGTGGTGGTTTCAGTGGCTGTGTCGGTGTCGGTGTTGGTGTCCGCGTCAGTCACTGGCCGGCCCCCTTCGCGGCGGTGCGGACGAGGACGGTGGCGCCCTTCGGGCCGGGGACCGCGCCCTTGATGAGCAGCAGGCCCTGGTCCGCGTCGACGGCGTGCACAGTGAGGTTCTGGGTCGTCGTCTTGACCCCGCCCATCCGGCCGGCCATGCGAAGCCCCTTGAAGACCCGGCCCGGAGTGGCGCAGCCGCCGATGGACCCGGGCGAGCGGTGCTTGCGCTGGGTGCCGTGGCCGGCGCCGAGGCCCTTGAACCCGTGACGCTTCATGACACCGGCGAAGCCCTTGCCCTTGCTGGTGGCCACGATGTCCACCTGCTGACCGGCCTCGAAGGTCCCGGCCGTGAGCTCCTGGCCCAAGGTGTACTCGCTGGCGTCGTCGGTGCGCAGCTCGACCAGGAACCGGCGCGGGGTGACACCCGCCTTGGCGAAGTGCCCGCTCTCCGGCTTGTTCACCCGGCGCGGGTCGACGGCACCGAAGCCGATCTGGACCGCGGAGTACCCGTCGACCTGGGGCGAGCGCACCTGGGTGACCACGCACGGCCCGGCAGCCACGACGGTGACCGGCACGATCCGGTTGTTCTCGTCGAAGACCTGGGTCATGCCGAGCTTCTCGCCCAGCAGGCCCTTCATCTGCTTACCCATGACTGTGGCGTCCCTTTAGAGCTTGATCTCGATGTCGACGCCTGCCGGGAGGTCGAGTCGCATGAGCGAGTCGACGGTCTTCGGCGTGGGGTCGATGATGTCGATGAGGCGTTTGTGCGTGCGCATCTCGAAGTGCTCGCGCGAGTCCTTGTACTTGTGCGGCGATCGGATGACGCAGTAGACGTTCTTCTCGGTCGGCAGCGGCACCGGACCAGCGACCTGCGCCCCCGTGCGGGTCACGGTGTCGACGATCTTGCGCGCCGACGAGTCGATGACCTCGTGGTCGTAGGCCTTGAGCCGGATGCGGATCTTCTGTCCCGCCATGGCTGTCGTGGTTCCTTCTCTTCGTACCGCTGCGGTGGGCTGAGCCGGCATGCCGGTCGGCCCCTGGTCACCGACCCCCGCGGTCGGGTGTGTCGCGAGCCCGGACGGACTGCGACGCTCGATTGAACGGACAGTGGTCTGATCCACTCCAAGGCGGCCGGAGGGCCACCTGGGGAGCGGGGCGGGTGGCGGCCGCTCCGTCACGGGTCCGTCGTGGACCCACGCGGTACGGCCGCCCCGCCGAGCAACCCGCCAGAGTATGCCGTAGTGCCGGCGCTCTTGGCGAATCCGGGAACTGGTGCCTACTTGATGATCTTCGTCACCCGGCCGGCGCCCACGGTGCGGCCGCCCTCGCGGATGGCGAAGCGCAGGCCCTCCTCCATGGCGATCGGCTGGATGAGGTCGACCTTCATCTCGGTGTTGTCGCCGGGCATGACCATCTCGGTGCCCTCGGGGAGGGTCACCACGCCGGTCACGTCCGTCGTACGGAAGTAGAACTGCGGACGGTAGTTGTTGAAGAACGGCGTGTGCCGCCCACCCTCGTCCTTGCTGAGGATGTAGACCTGCGCCTCGAACTCGGTGTGCGGGGTCGTCGTCCCCGGCTTGATCACGACCATGCCGCGCTCGACGTCCTCGCGCTTGGTGCCGCGCAGCAGCAGGCCGACGTTCTCGCCCGCACGACCCTCGTCGAGGAGCTTGCGGAACATCTCGACGCCGGTGACCGTGGTGCTCTGCTTGGTCTCACGGATGCCGACCAGGTCGACGGTCTCGTTGACCTTGACCACGCCACGCTCGATCCGGCCGGTCACGACGGTGCCGCGACCGGTGATCGTGAAGACGTCCTCGACGGGCATGAGGAACGGCTTGTCGATCTCGCGCTCGGGCTGCGGGATCGACTCGTCGACCGCGTTCATCAGCTCCATGATCTTCTCGCCCCACTCGGCGTCGCCCTCGAGCGCCTTCAGCGCCGAGACGCGCACGACCGGGAGGTCGTCGCCGGGGAACTCGTACTCCGAGAGGAGCTCGCGGACCTCCAGCTCGACCAGCTCGAGGATCTCCTCGTCGTCGACCATGTCGGCCTTGTTCAGTGCCACGACGATGTAGGGGACGCCGACCTGGCGGGCCAGGAGGACGTGCTCCTTCGTCTGGGGCATCGGGCCGTCGGTGGCCGCGACCACGAGGATCGCGCCGACCAACTGGTCCGCGCCGGTGATCATGTTCTTGATGTAGTCGGCGTGACCCGGGCAGTCGACGTGAGCGTAGTGGCGGGCCTCGGTCTGGTACTCGATGTGTGCGATCGAGATGGTGATGCCGCGCTGGCGCTCCTCGGGAGCCTTGTCGATCTGGTCGAACGCCTGGGTGTCCGGGTTCTCGGCCGGATACTTGTCGTGCAGCACGCGGGAGATCGCCGCCGTCAGCGTCGTCTTTCCGTGGTCGATGTGACCGATTGTGCCGATGTTGACGTGCGGCTTAGTCCGCTCGAACTTCGCCTTCGCCACTGGGGTCCTCCTCGGGACTGGGGGTTTACGCCGTACGACGTGCTGTCATGTGCTGGTCGAGCGGGCCGGGGCCTACTCGCCCCGCGCCTTCTTGATGATCTCTTCCGCCACGGTACGGGGGACCTCGGCGTACGAGTCGAACTGCATGCTGTAGCTCGCCCGGCCCTGGGTCTTGCTCCGGAGGTCTCCGACGTAGCCGAACATCTCCGACAGGGGCACGAGCGCCTTGATGATGCGGGCACCGGCCCGCTCCTCCATGGCCTGGATCTGACCGCGGCGGGCGTTGAGGTCACCGATGACCTCACCCATGTAGTCCTCGGGCGTGATGACCTCGACGGCCATCATCGGCTCGAGCAGCACCGGGTTGGCCCGCCGGGCGGCCTCCTAGAACGCCATCGAGCCGGCGATCTTGAAGGCGAGCTCGGACGAGTCGACCTCGTGGTACTGGCCGTCGCGCAGGGTGACCTTGACGTCCACCAGCGGGTAACCGGCGAGCACGCCGAACTCCATCGCCTCCTGGCAGCCGGTGTCGACCGACGGGATGTACTCCCGCGGGATGCGTCCACCGGTGACGGAGTTGACGAACTCGTAGCCGCCGTCGCCCGCGCCGGTCGGCTCGATGTCGATCGACACCTTGGCGAACTGGCCGGACCCACCGGTCTGCTTCTTGTGGGTGTAGTCGACCTTCTCGACCTTCTTGCGGATGGTCTCGCGGTAGGCCACCTGAGGCTTGCCGACATTGGCCTCGACCCGGAACTCGCGGCGCATCCGGTCGACCAGCACCTCGAGGTGCAGCTCGCCCATGCCGGAGATGATGGTCTGGCCGGTCTCGTCGTCGGTGCGGACCTGGAAGGTCGGGTCCTCCTCCGCCAGGCGCTGGATCGCGACGCCGAGCTTCTCCTGGTCGCCCTTGGACTTGGGCTCGATGGCGACCGAGATGACCGGGGCGGGGAACTCCATCGACTCGAGGATCACCGGGGCCTCCGGCCCGCACAGGGTGTCACCGGTCGTGGTGTTCTTCAGGCCCATGACCGCCACGATCTGTCCAGCGGTGGCCCGCTCGATCTCCTCACGCTTGTTGGCGTGCATCCGGTAGATCTTGCCGATGCGCTCCTTGTTGCCCTTGGTGCTGTTGAGCACCTGCGAGCCGGACGTGAGCGTCCCGGAGTAGACTCGGATGAACGTCAGCTTGCCGAGGTGCGGGTCGCTGGCGATCTTGAAGGCGAGCGTCGAGAGCGGTGCGTCCTTGTCGGGCTCGCGGAGCACCATCTCGTCGACGTTGCCGACCGCGTGACCCTCGACCGAGCCGACGTCGGTCGGCGAGGGCAGGTAACGGACGACGGCGTCCAGCATCGGCTGCACGCCCTTGTTCTTGAAGGCCGAGCCGCACACGACGGGCGTGATCTTCCCGGCGATCGTGGCGCGGCGGATGCCGGCGATGAGCTGGTCCTCGGCGGGCTCGCGGCCCTCGAGGTAGAGCTCCATCATCTCGTCGTCGTTCTCGGCGATGGTCTCGAGCAGCCGGTCGTGCCACTCGCGGGCGGCCTCGGCATGGGAGGACGGGATGTCGAC
The DNA here is from genome assembly GCA_030841245.1 of Actinomycetota bacterium. GTDB lineage: Bacteria > Actinomycetota > Actinomycetes > JACCUZ01 > JACCUZ01 > JAVEDG01. The sequence goes on along the minus strand of JAVEDG010000313.1, from coordinate 1,515 downwards.
GGTGTCGTACATCTCGCCCTTGGCGGCCTCCTCGCTCCAGAGCAGCGCCTTCATGCCCACCAGGTCGATGACCCCGCGGAAGTCCGACTCGGCGCCCACCGGGATCTGCAGTACGAGGGGAACGGCGTGCAGCCGGGTGACGATCATCTCGACGCAGCGGTGGAACTCTGCCCCGACCCGGTCGAGCTTGTTGATGAAGCAGATCCGCGGCACGTGGTAGCGGTCGGCCTGGCGCCAGACGGTCTCGGACTGCGGCTCGACGCCGGCGACGCCGTCGAAGACGGCCACCGCGCCGTCCAGGACCCGCAGCGAGCGCTCGACCTCGACGGTGAAGTCGACGTGGCCCGGCGTGTCGATGATGTTGATGGTGTGACCGGCCCACTCGCAGGTCGTCGCCGCGGACGTGATGGTGATGCCGCGCTCCTGCTCCTGCTCCATCCAGTCCATCGTGGCTGCGCCGTCGTGGACCTCACCGATCTTGTAGTTGATGCCGGTGTAGAACAGGATCCGCTCGGTCGTGGTGGTCTTGCCCGCGTCGATGTGCGCCATGATCCCGATGTTGCGGACCTTGGCGAGGTCGATTACGGCGGTGTCGAGTGCCACTGCTAGCTCTGTCTTCTCTCAGTCTTAGGGCTGTGGTCGTGCGGACGGCCCGCGCTCACCAGCGGTAGTGCGCGAACGCCTTGTTCGACTCGGCCATCTTGTGGGTGTCCTCGCGGCGCTTGACGCTGGCTCCGAGGCCGTTGCTGGCGTCGAGCAGCTCGTTCATCAGCCGCTCGGTCATGGTCTTCTCGCGACGCTGGCGCGAGTAGCTGACCAGCCAGCGCAGGGCCAGCGTCGTGGCGCGGCCCGGCTTGACCTCGACCGGCACCTGGTAGGTGGCACCGCCGACGCGGCGGCTCTTGACCTCCAGCGAGGGGCGCACGTTGTCCATCGCGCGCTTGAGCGTGATGACAGGATCGCTGCCGGTCTTCTCCCGGGCGCCCTCGAGCGCACCGTAGACGATGCGCTCGGCGACCGAGCGCTTGCCGGCGCCGAGCACCTTGTTGACGAGCGAGGTGACCAGCGGGGAGCTGTAGACCGGGTCGACGATGACCGGTCGACGGGGGGGCGGGCCCTTGCGGGGCATCAGCTCTTCTCCTTCTTCGCTCCGTAGCGGCTGCGCGCCTGCTTGCGGTTGCGGACCCCTTGGGTGTCGAGGGAACCGCGGATGATCTTGTAGCGGACGCCGGGGAGGTCCTTCACCCGGCCGCCACGGACGAGCACGATCGAGTGCTCCTGCAGGTTGTGGCCGACCCCGGGGATGTACGCCGTGACCTCGATGCCGGAGGTCAGGCGGACCCGGGCGACCTTGCGCAGAGCGGAGTTCGGCTTCTTCGGCGTCGTGGTGTACACGCGGGTACACACGCCGCGCCGCTGCGGGCTGCCCTTGAGCGCCGGCGTCTTGGTCTTCTCGACCTTGTCCTGGCGGCCCTTGCGGACCAGCTGCTGGATGGTGGGCATGAGCCGCCTTCA
>JAVEDG010000293.1 GCA_030841245.1 Actinomycetota bacterium | reverse complement strand
CCGCCAGGACGGCGACCACCACGAGCACGACCACCAGGCCGACGGCCGCGGCCAGCTCCCGGGGTCCGCCCCACCAACCATGGCTTCGGATGTAGCGCCGCATGCCCTCTCCTCGTGCAGCTGGCCGACCCGGCGGCAGCACACACCCGATCACCGCCGACTGCGGTCACCGTAGGCTCCGGTGCGCCACCCGGCAAGGAACCCTGAAGTTACCGGTCAGTATCCTGCTGCAACCGCCCGACGTGCCCCCGCAAGGAGGAGCCGTGCGACTCGCCATCGGCCTGGGTCTGACCGTGCTCGCCTTTGCGATCGCCGGTCGGCGCGTGCACTGGCTCTACCGGTTGATCAGGTCGGGCCAGCCCGCACCGGGACGCCTCGACGGCATCACGACTCGCGCCAAGAGCCAGCTGCGCGAGGTGTTCGGCCAGCGCAAGCTGCTGCAGTGGTCCATCCCCGGCGCCGCGCATTTCTTCACGTTCTGGGCGTTCATCGTGCTCGCGGCCACGATCTTCGAGGCCTACGGCGCGCTGTTCGACCGCGACTTCGCCATCTGGTGGATCGGGCACTGGGCACTGCTCGGCTTCCTCGAGGACTTCTTCGGCGTCGCGGTGCTGGTCTCGATCACCGCCTTCTCCGTGATCCGGCTCGTGCAGCGGCCGTCCCGACGCGAGCGGAGATCTCGCTTCTACGGGTCACACACCAGGGCTGCCTGGCTCGTGCTCTTCATGATCTTCAACGTGGTCTGGACTCTGTTCCTCTACCGCGGGGCGCAGATCAACACCGGTCACTTCCCCTACCAGGACGACGGCTGGTGGCCGTTCGCGTCACGCGCGGTCGCGAAGGTCCTCGACCCGCTGGGCAGCAGCGCCAACGACGCCCTCGAGACGATCGGGATCCTGCTCCAGATCGCGGTGATCCTTGGCTTCCTGGTGCTGGTCGTCTACTCCAAGCACCTGCATATCTTCATCGCGCCCCTCAACGTCCTCACCAAGCGGGAACCCCAGGCCCTCGGCCCGCTCCTGCCGATCATGGTGGACGGCAAACCGGTCGACTTCGAGAACGTCGACGAGCTCGACGAGGACACCGCGTTCGGCCGCGGCAAGATCGAGGACTTCACCTGGAAGGGGATGCTCGACTTCGCGACCTGCACCGAGTGCGGCCGCTGCCAGTCGCAGTGCCCGGCGTGGAACACCGGCAAGCCGCTCTCGCCCAAGCTGGTCATCATGGACCTGCGCGACCACCTGTTCGCCAAGGGCCAGGACATCCTTGACGGCACGCAGGGTGAGCAGTCCCAGCGGCCGCTCGTGGGGACAGCGGACCAGGGAGGCGTGATCGACCCCGACGTTCTCTGGTCGTGTACGACGTGCGGCGCGTGCGTGGAGCAGTGCCCGGTCGACATCGAGCATGTCGACCACATCGTCGACATGCGCCGCTTCCAGGTGCTCGTCGAGTCGTCGTTCCCGAGCGAGGCCGGGACGATGCTGAAGAACCTGGAGAACAAGGGCAACCCGTGGGGGATGAACGCGCGGGCGCGGTTGGACTGGACCGAGGGTCTCGACTTCGACATACCAGTCGTCGGCGACACCGTCGAGGACCTGTCCGAGGTGGAGTACCTCTACTGGGTGGGCTGCGCGGGAGCCCTGGAGGACCGGGCCAAGAAGACGACCCGGGCCTTCGCCGAGCTGCTCGCCACGGCCGGTGTCTCCTTCGCCGTGCTCGGCGAGGCCGAGGCGTGCACGGGGGACCCGGCCCGGCGGCTGGGCAACGAGTTCGTCTTCCAGATGCTGGCGCAGCAGAACGTCGAGACCCTCAAGGAGGCGGGCGCGACGAAGATCGTCGCGACCTGCCCGCACTGCTTCAACAGCCTCTCGCGCGAGTACCCTCAGCTCGGCGGGCGCTTCGAGGTCATCCATCACACCCAGCTGCTGAGTCACCTGGTCGAGATCGGACGGCTGACGCCGGTCACGCCGGTCGAGGGCCTCGTGACCTATCACGACCCGTGCTACCTGGGCCGGCACAACAAGGTCTACACACCACCGCGTGAGGTGCTCGACTCCGTGCCGGGACTGCGGTCGCAGGAGATGCACCGCTGCAAGGAGCGCGGCTTCTGCTGCGGTGCCGGCGGGGCACGGATGTGGATGGAGGAGAAGATCGGCAAGCGGGTCAACGTCGAGCGGGTCGACGAGGCGCTCGCGCTCGACCCGGACATCGTGTCCACGGCGTGCCCGTTCTGCCTGGTCATGCTGGGTGACGCCGTGACGGCGAAGAAGCAGGACGGCAGCGCCCGCGAGGATGTCGCCGTCGTCGACGTCGCCCAGCTGCTGCTGCAGTCGGTGCGGCGCAACATCAGCGTGGTGCCCGTGGACGACGATCCGGAGAGCTCGGACCCGCCGGTGGCGGAGCCCTCCGCCTAGCTCTGGTACGACCTAGCTCTGGGTACGACGGGACAGGTAGGCGCCACGGGCCAGGCTGGCCACGGTCGTCACCGCCAGGGTGCCGGCGATCACCAGCAAGGACACCACGATGCCGATGTGCGGCACGCGCACCGGGCCCACGTCGTGCACGCCGGAACCCTCGAGGGCCTCGAGCATCAGCTTGACCCCGATGAAGCCGAGGATCGCTGCGAGCCCGTAGGTGAGGTAGAGCAGCCGGTCGAGCAGCCCTCCGACGATGAAGTAGAGCTGGCGCAGCCCCATCAGGGCGAACGCGTTGGCGGTGAACACGATGTAGCCGCTCGTGGTCAGACCGAAGATCGCCGGGATCGAGTCGAGCGCGAACACCACGTTCGCCGCACCGATGGCCAGGACCACGACCACCATTGGCGTGAGTGCACGCCGTCCGTCGACCCGCGTCACGAGGCGTGCCCCGTCGTACTCCTCGCTGGTCGGCACCACCCGGCGCATGAACCGTACGATCCGGCTGTTGTGGAAGTCGGGCTCACTCTGCTCCCGCTGGAACGCCAGCCGCAGCGCGGTGTAGAGCAGCAGGGCGCCGAAGACGTAGAACGTCCACTCGAAGGTGTGCACGGCCGCGGAGCCGGCGGCGATGCAGCCCGCGCGCATGACCAGCGACAGCGTGATGCCGATGAGCAGGATCCGGTGCTGGTCGACCTCCGGCACGGCGAAGCGGGCGAACAGGATGACGAAGACGAACAGGTTGTCGACGCTGAGGCTGTACTCCGTGATGTAGCCGGCGACGAACTGGCCGGCGTGGTGCGGCCCGGCGAACACGCCGAGGCCCACCGCGAAGACCAGCGCGAGCCCGACGTAGAAGGCGACCCAGAGCGAGGCCTCCGTGATGCCCACCCGGTGCGGCCGGCGGTCGGCCACGGCGAGGTCGGCGACGATGACCCCGGCCAGCACCGCCACGGTGACCAGCCAGATCCACCAGGGCACCTGCACGTGCGGCCTCCGGAAGTAGACGTGCGTCGACTCGCCGGAGGTCTCCTCCGCTCGGACCGGCCGAGCCGATGACACCGGGACCTAAGGCAAGTCCGTGATGACGGCATCACCGCGAGGGAGTACTCCCCTCCACTGCAGGCACCAGTGTAGGGACAACGGCGGGTACGCCGGGTGGCCGTGTCCCCAGGGCGGGGCTTGCTGGTGGATGGGCGTCAGGTTTGGGTGCGGTGGAAGTTCTGGAAGGAGCGCGAGGGGGTCGGGCCGCGCTGGCCCTGATAGCGCGACCCCGATGCCCCCGAGCCGTACGGCGCCTCGGCCGGGCTGGTCAGCCGGAAGAAGCAGAGCTGGCCGATCTTCATACCCGGCCACAGCTTGATCGGCAGCGTCGCGACGTTGGACAGCTCGAGTGTCACGTGCCCGGAGAAGCCGGCGTCGATGAACCCCGCTGTCGAGTGCGTGAGCAGCCCGAGCCTCCCCAAACTGCTTTTGCCTTCTAAGCGAGCTGAGACGTCGTCCGGGAGGGTGACCACCTCGAAGGTCGAGCCGAGGACGAACTCCCCGGGGTGCAGGATGAATGGCTCGTCGCCGTCAGGCTCGACCAGCCGGGTCAGCTCGGCCTGCTCGATCGAGGGGTCGATGTGCGGGTAGCGGTGGTTCTCGAAGACCCGGAAGTAGCGGTCGATGCGCACGTCGACGCTGGAAGG
>JAVEDG010000285.1 GCA_030841245.1 Actinomycetota bacterium | reverse complement strand
GTGCTGGTCGCCACGGCGCCGGCGCACGCGGCGGGGCGGTGCACCCGGTCGGGTCATCTCGTGACGGCCCACGTCTCGTCCGGGCACAGCGCACGGATGCTGCCCCACCCGGACGGCACCATCCACTACGTCGACCTCTCGGACTCGACGACGAGCAGCTGCGGCGGAGCGACTGTGTGGAACACGGACCGGGTGGACGTGTACTCCGCCGGTCCCGCGCGCCTCAAGTACGACGAGGCCTACCGCCGGTTCGCGCCGGGAAGCACGGCTGAAGCGGGCAGGGACGAGATCGAGTTCGTGCTGCACGGGCTCACGAGCGTCTGGTTGCTGGCCGGGGACGACGCCGAGACCTTGACCCTCGGGGCTGACGTGATCCACGCCGACCACCTCGACACCGACCTCGTTGTCGACGGGGGCTCCGGCACGGACAGCGCCACCCTCGACGACACCGACCCGCGCACCAGCATCGAGAACGTGTCCACGCCGTAGCCCGTGACTGGGGGTTCGCGCGGTCAACCCGCCGGGCGGTAGCGCATCCACTCGCGGTCGACGTCGAGGCCGAGGCTGCGGTAGAGCCGCAGGGCGTCGGTGTTCGCAGCTGAGACGCCGAGCCCCAGCTGGTTGGCTCCGGCTGCGACCCGCCGTCCGAACGCTTCCGCCAGCAGCGCGCTGCCGAGCCCGCGGCCCTGCTGATCACGCGGCACCGCAACCTGAGAGACCCAGCCGGTGCCGTCGGAGAACACCTTGCCGAGCGCGACCCCGACCAGCCGCTCGCCCTGCCAGGCCAGGACCTGCTGCTCTGGGTCCTCGCCGGCCACGAACAGGCCTTGCCACTCGGTGAAGTCGCGCTGGCCGTGGCCGGGGACGTCCGCCCAGCCGGCCTCGTCGTAGATCACCCGGTACGCCGCCTCGGCGCCGTCCCCGAGCGCGGTGGCGGTCACACCGTCCGGCCAGGCCGGGTCGGGCAGACCGGCCGTGTCACGCAGCAGCTCGAACTGCGAGAGCCAGTGCTCCCAGCCGTGCGCCTCCAGCGCGGCGCGAAGACTCGTGTCCCGGCTGAGGGCCTCGGCGTGGCCGGATCCGCTCGTGACGAGCCAGCTCACGAGCTCGTCGTGGATCGTGGTGGTGTCGGCCGTCGGGTCGACCAACAATGCCGTCGGGTCGACCAACAGGGTGGTGTCGTCGCCCCACCACCAGCCGGCGCCCGCCAGTCGTTCCCCCGCGAACACGACCACGCTGCGCTGCTCCCACGGGTCGACGCGCGCCAGTGATTCGCGCACCTCGGACTCATCGTGCTCGGGCGCCCCGAACCACCGCGTGTCCCAGCTCTGCTGCAGGGCGACGAGCGCCGGCAGGTCGTCGTCGGTCGCGGCTCGCGAAACGAGACTCATCCGGTGGACCCTATGACCATCACCGCCGCTGCCGGCCCGTCGGTGGCCGCGCCTAACCTGAACCCATGGAGGGAGCATGGCCGCGGAGGAGCGTCGATGGCTGACGCCGATGACGTACGCCGTGTCGCGCTGGCGCTGCCCCACGTGGAGGAGATCGACAGCGGAGGCTTCGACTTCCGGGTGGGGGACAAGGGTTTCGTCTGGTCCTACCCGGAGCGGCGGCCGGGCCGGCGGCGCCTCATCCGCACCGACATCGCGGTCCTGTTCGTCGGTGACGAGGCCGAGAAGCAGGCGCTGCTCTTGGGGGAGCCGGACGTCTTCTTCACCGCACCCGGCTACGACGGCTCCCCGCTCGTGATGCTGCGGCTCGCCGAGGTTGACGTCAAGAGGCTGACGGAGCTCGTGACCGACGCCTGGCTGATGCGTGCGCCGGTCGAGATCGCATCAGAGCTCTAGCGATCAGGCGCGATCGAGACTGGCGCTGCGCCGGCTCTCCACCTCGAACCACTTGAGCATGGCCAGGCCGATCACGAGGTAGCCGAGCCCGATGACGGCCTCGTCGACAACGAGTCCCCTCACGTTCGACCAGGCCGCGCCGGAGACCAGGGCCCGGGCCGCCTCGATGCCGTGAGTCAGCGGGAGCACGCGGCCCACCGCCGCCATCCAGCCCGGGAGCGCGGACAGCGCGACGTTGACGCCGCAGAAGATCAGCAGCACGCCCATCACGAGGTTGGACAGGACCGCGGTCTCGCGCACGCGCAGTGCCAGAGCGGCGGCGACGAGCCCCAGACCGGTGCAGGCGAAGGAGGAGACGGCGACCACGAGGGCCAGCAACGGCAACGAGTCCAGCGGGATGCTGACCCGCAGGATCGCCGCGCCGAGTCCCAGCGCGATCAGCGAGCAGAGCAGGCCGTTGACGATGACGGGCAGGGCCCGGCCGAGGAACAGGGGGACCCGGCGCGCCGGGCTGACGAGGAGGAGGCCGAGGGTCTGCGCGTAGCGCTCCCCGCCGATGGTGTTGCCCATGGCGAACAGGCAGGGGATCGAGGCGAACTGGATGGCGTTGCCGACGAGGAAAAAGGAGTCGTCGCCGACTCCGGCGTCGCGACCGACGTAGGCGAAGAACAGGATCTGGAACACCGGCTCGATGATGAACGTCGGGATCAGGATCCACGGACTCAGCCACCCGAACAGCGCGCGGTAGCTGGTCCAGCCACCGATGAAGAAGACTCGCACCGACGTCACGTCGTCACCTCAGGTCAGCGCCAGCGTGGCGTGGGTGCGGGCGGACGTGACCAGCCGTCCCGACAACCAGGTCCCGACGACGGCGTACAGGACGGACAGCAGTAGGCAAAGCGCTATGTCGCCCCACGGCGAGCCGCCGAACGCCGCGTGCCGGATGGCCGCGACGCCCCATGTCGGAGGCAGCACCCAGGAGATCGGTCGGACCCACCCGGGCAGGGCGGCGATCGGCACCAGGAACCCGCAGACCAGCCACACCGGCAGCTCGAACGCGGTGCCGAGTGCCCAGGCACCGCGGTAGCGCACCGCGCTGACCGCGAGCAGGAAGCCCATCAGGCTGACGCCCACCGCAGTCGCCACGGACGCCAGCGCGAAGACCAGCGGGTGCCCGAGCGAGATCGGGATGCCGAACGCGAACCGGCCCCACAGCAGGGTCGCCACCAGGCTGTAGAGACCGATTGTCCCCATGGCCAGGGTCATCGGGACGACGAGCAGGGCGAAGCGCGTCGGTGCCGCCACAAGCAGCTCGAGAGTCCCGAGGCGTCGTTCCTGCTGCAGCGACGTCGAGGCCGTGGTCGCGACCGCCGACCAGACCCCGAGGACGCTGGCCCCGACGGCGGCGCCGATGAGCGCCGACTCGCTGCCGCCCTGCCGGTACATGAGCAGCACCGAGGTGGCGAAGAACAGCGGGTAGACGATGGCCAGGATCCCGTCGAACGCCGACCGGCTGCGCATCTTCAGCTGCAGCCACCAGCCGACCAGGAGCAGGCGCAGGACCGCCGTCACGCCGGTACGCCGGTCTCGACCAGCTCGACGTAGGCGTCCTCCAACGTCGGTTCGCGGGTCGCGACGCGGCCGACCGGGACGCCGCCCAGGGTGGCGAGAACCGCCTGGGTCACCTCGGCCCCCGTGTCCACGCGGACGACCAGCACCTGAGCCTGACCCCGGTCCTCGACGACCACCGACGTGACTCCAGGCAGCGAGCGCACCGTGGCCATGGAGTCCTCCGCGGACCCGAACACCTCGACCTCGAGGACGCTGCCCCCCGAGACCCCACGCTTGAGCTCGGCCGGGGTGCCGCGAGCGACGATCTCGCCGCCGGCGATCACTGCGATCCGGTCACAGAGCTCGTCCGCCTCGAACATGTAGTGCGTGGTCAGAAGGACCGTCGTGCCTCCCTCGACCAGGCTGGCGACGGTCTGGCGGAGCTCGCGCGCCCCCACCGGGTCGATGCCGATGCTGGGCTCGTCGAGGAAGAGCACCTCCGGCTTGTGCAGCAGGCCACGCGCGATGTGCAGGCGCTGGCGCATCCCGCGGGAGTAGCCCTCGACGCGCTCCCGCTCGCGGCCGTCGAGCTTGACCAGCTCGAGCAGCTCACCGATGCGCGGCCCCTGGTCACGGCGCGGCACGCCGTACAGCTCGGCGAAGTACTTCAGGTTGTCCAGACCGGAGAGGCGCTCGTAGAGGCCGCGGTCGCCGCCGAAGACGTAGCCCACCCGGCGCCGCACCTCGCGTGCGTCCTTGACGACGTCCTGGCCGAGGACGCGGGCGTGGCCGCCGGTCGGGAGCAGCAGGGTGATCAGCATCTTGATCGTGGTGGTCTTGCCTGCCCCGTTGGGACCGAGCAGCCCGAACAGCTCGCCGCGCTCGACCTCGAAGCTGATGCCCTTGACCGCCTCGATGACCTTGCTCGAGCGGCGCCAGATGCCGCTGGCCGCGCGGTAGCTCCTGGTGAGGTCGTCGACCTCGATCACCGCCATGGCAGTCTCCCGTCGTCGCCTGGAGGCTATCGAGGCGCGCACCCGGTTTTCCTCCGCCCGGCCGTCGGGTTGACCGGCGGCGTGGCCGGTGTCAGCCGGTCTCCGCGGCGAGGTGGAGGAGCAGCCCGTAGGCCACGGCGTACCGGTGGCCGAGCCCGCCGGCGGCGCGGCCGAGGCCGATCGCCACGTCCGGCAGGCCGCGTGAGAGCGAGGCCAGCACCTCGTCGTCACCGGCCGCGCCGCCGACTGCGACGAGCGAGTGGGGACGTACGCCGAGGGAGCGCAACGCCCGGTCGACGTTTCCGCCGAGAACCTTGGCCTTGAGCCGCAGCCGCAGCGCCCGCCATTCCCCTGGCGCGTGCAGCCGGTCGAAGGCGAGCAGCCCGGCGGGGCCGTTCACCGTCAGGGCGCCTACCGCTTCGGGCGGTGCGGGCCGGTCCAG